>JAPPAB010000035.1 GCA_026705765.1 Gemmatimonadota bacterium | reverse complement strand
CTTAAAGTTCAGATCGCCCCGATACCCTTCGTATTCCCGGTCATCCATCATGTGTCCCACACTGGCTTGATGGGGATGCAATCCCGTGAGTAATGACGCCCGCGTGGGGCAGCACCGCGCTGTGTTGTAAAATTGGGTGAATCGCAACCCATTGGCAGCAAGTCGATCTAAATTTGGCGTGTGGATTTCACCTCCGTAACATCCAATATCAGAATACCCCATATCGTCGTTCATAATCAGCAAAATATTTGGTCGCTCTGCCATTCGAGATCTCCTTGTGTGAGGGGATTAAAAACTGTCAGCAGAGTCAAAATACAAAATACAAAGTATTTTCACAATGCCCGCGTGCAGGGGTAAAATAAAAGCCAGTTCACTAGCTGAGAGGTCAAATGTAGAGTATTACGCCCAGAGTTAGTAACCACAGCGCGCAGGCGATCAGGAGGGGGATATCGCCTAATACGGTGGAGGTGGGGTTGCCGCCCCCGTCTTTTTTGTAGATGAGATAGAGGTAGCGCAACATACCGTAGATCACAAAGGGTATGGTGAGGTTGAGGTATTGGGTGTCGAGTTTTTCAATGACTTCGGGCGACATGGTGTAAAGCGCGTAGGATACCAGTGCACCTGCCGTGACGATGGCGATCATCTGGTCGAGAAATTGTGGGGAATATTCTGCGAGGATGCGGCGGTGGGTGCTGGCATCTCCTTCGAGCAGGGCGAGTTCATGCCGGCGCTTGGCAAAGCCGAGAAATAGTGCCAGCAGCATGGTACAGAGGATGAACCAGGAGGAGATGGCGACCTGAATCGCCACTGCACCTCCGATGGCGCGCAGAAGAAATCCCGCGGCGATGATCATGACATCGAGGATGACGATGTGTTTGAGGTACAGCGTATAGGCGATGTTCAGTACTGCATAGATGAGGATGACGATGCCAAAATGGGGATGTACGTAAAATCCCCCAATCAGGGCGATCAGGGCGAGGAGGATAGCGGCGATGGCGGCGACAGAGATACGCAATGCACCCGAGGCTATTGGGCGATGGCGTTTCAGAGGATGCTGGCGGTCGTTTTCTCTGTCTCGGATGTCGTTGAATAGATACGCTGCGCCAGAAATGAGGCAAAAACAAACAAGAGCCAGACCGCCTTGAAGGAGGTCGTTGGGTTCAAAAATGCGTTTGGTAAAAACGAGTGCGGCCAGCACAAAGACATTTTTGACCCATTCGCGCGGACGCATCGCGTGGATGAGTTGAAGCATAAGCGTTAAAACGGCAAAAAGTGCTCCGCCAGTTTATAGGCGGAGCACTGAATTGCGAGAGGTGGTTTTACAATGACAGACCAAAATAGAAGCGCGTCCCACTTACCTCTTCGATGATCTCAGGATTGTTGCGGGCTGGGACTTCGAGTTTGGTGGGGCGGGCGACGATGAAATAGCCGAACAGGGGCAAGCGGTAATGTGAAAATATCTGGAATCGGATTTCGGCGCCGTAGTCGAATAGGAAAGAGTCTTTGAATTTGTCCCATCGCCCACTGTGTAATTCTTCGTTTACGTCAAAAATATCGCCGAGACTGGCGGCATTGGATACGCCGCCAAATTCAAAGAAGAGCGAGGCGTAAATTTTGTCGAAGAAGAGGGGCGGGAGTTCCGCGCCAATGCGCTTGAAGATGGGCAGGGTCAGCGTGGTGCGACCAAAGAGGGCTTTGCCGCCTGCGATTGTGAAATACGGATAGCCGCGCAAGGTGCCCAGACCGCCCAGATAATAGCGCAGGGGGTAATAGAATACGCCTTCGAATGTGCCGCCCTCTTGTTGCACTTCTTTGACATAGCTGTCTTTGTAGGCTCCAAAGATCTGGAGTGCGAGTGTAGAGCGGCCGACGAGCGGGATAAATTCGTTGAAGGAGGCGATGTATTCGTTGAATCCCACGTTGACTTTATCGCCCCGGAAAAATGCGGGTGATAGGTCTTCACCGATTGGATCCGGGACAAAGTCCTCGTTCACATCGGGCGCGCGGGCAAGTGAATCTATTACGGTTGCATTGATGCGCCGATAGCGGAAGGATAATGCGCGACCGCCCGATGGGTTGATGTAGAGGTCAGGGGCGGGTTTGAGGGTGATGTAGCTCCAACCACCCATCCATTCGTTACTTTTGAAGAAGTCGAGTTCTTTGTAGAGAAAATCGTCGAGAAGGGTTTCTTGCGATGCATAGCCCGGGCCGGGGATTTGATCGGTGATGTCTTCAACAGCACCGGTCCCCAAATCGGTCTGAAAGACGCGCGAGCTGTCGTGAAGGACCTGGACGGCGTGCAGGTTCTCAGAATACTTTCGGTAGCCATAGGCTATACTGAAAGAGTGTCCGCGGCCTGCTCCCATTTGGGCGCCTATCGTAAAGTCGGAGAAAACATCCTTAAAATCGTCT
>JAPPAB010000034.1 GCA_026705765.1 Gemmatimonadota bacterium | reverse complement strand
GCTCAACCTGGGCATTAACGCGGTCGGAATTGCTGGTGGTCCTGGCTTCTGGACTGGTCGGCATCTCGGTGTCTTACGACGGGATCAGCGGACATCTGATCGGCGTGGTAGCCGCGCCTTATTATTTCGCCTCAACGGAAAACGGCTGGACGACGTACTTACTCGAACATATCCCGCACTGGCAGGTGCCGACCAATGCGGGCGGAGAGATGACGCGGTTTTACGAGGGCGGAAAGGGAACATTCCCCTGGCGCGTATGGGTCGCACCGATATTCTGGTGGACGTGTTTTTTAGGCGCAATGGGATTTGCCGCATTCAGCGTAGTGGTGATTTTGCGAAAGCAATGGGTGGATTACGAGCGGTTGGCATATCCGCTCGTAGAAGTGGGAAGCCTGCTGACCGAGACCGAGCCTGGTGGCACGTTGGAAAAAATGCTCCGATCCCCGTTGTTCTGGATCGCATTTGGCCTGGTAATGGCGTTAAAGCTGTGGAATATCGGATCTTATTTTTCGCCAGCTTTTCCGCATATTTCTATTGAGGGAATGAACTGGCGGGCTTTTCCCGATTTTCCCGCATTGCCCTTTCGCCTCAGTTTTTACGCCATAGGTTTTGGCTATTTTGCGCGATTAGATGTGTTGTTCAGCGTGTGGTTCTTTATCGTCTTGACGGCATTTCAGATCTATGCCTCGAATATTTTTGGATACCCTCTGGGTTCATCCAGTCTGCACTGGGAAAATGAGCTATTAAACTGGCAGAGCATGGGCGCGCTCATTTTCCTCGCTGTATGGGGCTTGTGGATGGCGCGCGCACACTTGAAGGCCGTGTGGCGCAAAGCGTGGGACCCGAGTTGTGAAATAGATGACCGCGGAGAGTTATTGTCATATCGCACGGCGGTATTTGGCCTTGTGCTCTCACTCGTGTTTGCAACGTGCTGGCTGGTCGCAACCGGCATGGCATTGTGGGTTGCGATAGTGTTTTTGATTCTGGCAATGTTGTTATTTTTGGGGCTGGCACGCGCTGTTTCCGAACTGGGTCTGGTCTATGCCTATTATCGGTTGGAGCCAAATGACGCGGTCGTGCAGGCGTTTGGCTCGGCATCCATCATGGGGGTTTCGAGCATCACCGCGCTGGCGTTTATGCGGGTATTCAATTTTTTCCCCGACATCGGCAAAGGCTTTTTGATGCCGTCGTTTTCCCAGGCGGTTAAAGCCGTAGATAAGACCGTAACACCCCGGCGGATTACAGGGGTAATCTGGGCATCGCTCGCCGTGGGCTTTGTGATTTCGATTGTCAACACGCTCTACTTGAGTTATGAATACGGGGCTTATAATCTGGGAAATATGGGCCTCAAGCACGTTGGCCCGCGGGCATTTGATTTTGCGATGAACGCGATCCGCAATCCCCTGGGACTCGGAGGTGATGGCCGCGTGATGTGGGCGGGAGTTGGTGCCAGTGCGATGGCAATTTTAACTCTAATCCGTTACTGGATCCCCGCCTGGCCGCTGCACCCAATTGGGCTGGCCATGCAGGGGAACTACGGCGTGAGTAAAACCGTATTCTCGGTATTTATCGTGTGGTCAATCAAAGTTGTCGTGATGAAAATGGGCGGTGTGCAGCTATACGAAAAAGGAAAACCGTTTTTTATCGGCCTGCTGGCAGCACAAGCATTCAGCACGGGATTGGTATTTGTCATAGATTGCATCTGGTTCCCTCTGCAGGGACACAATGTACACAATTTTTAGAGCGCAATGATTACCCGAAGAACATTTATACAACAAAGCCTCACAACTGCGGGTGCGCTGGCAATTGCCCCGTCGGCTTTTGCGTCAAAACCACAGGTGATGACTGTAACCGGACCGATAGCACCCGAGCAGATGGGGTTCACCCTCCCCCACGAACACATCATGTCCATTTTTGGCGGACAGCCAGTCAAGGTGGCGCAATACGACGAAGAAAAATTATTCGCCAGGGTTATCCCCTATCTCAAAATGTTAAAAGTATTCGGCGTGCAAACCATTTGTGAATGCACCGGGGCTTATTTTGGACGGCGCGTGGATTTGCTCCAGCGCATCTCACGAGAAACTGGGATGCAAATACTGACCAATACCGGGTATTTTGGCGCAGCGCACGATCGCTATGTGCCAGCGCACGCCTTTGAAGAAACAATTGATCAAATTGCCCAACGCTGGATTGATGAGTGGGAAAACGGGATTGACGGGACAGATATTCGCCCGGGATTTATCAAAATTGGCGTTGACCCCGGCATGCCCTCTGGCATAGATAAAAAACTCATTTTGGCGGCGGGCAAAACCCATCTCAAAACGGGCCTGACAATTGTCTCGCACACAAGTGGCAGCACGGATGCGGCTGTCGAACAGGTTGCGATGCTCGAACAAATGGGCGTACACCCAGAAGCATGGGTCTGGGCACACGCACAACGCGTCAAAGATCCCGCCGACCTGACCCCCGTTGCGCAAGCAGGTGCGTGGATCGGACTGGATAGCATTCGCGACGAAACTCTCAATCTCCATCTCGATGCACTGCGCCATATGAGAAGATTTGGCGTTTTGCCCCGGGTTTTGCTTTCTCACGACGGCAATTCATTTGGATATGGCGACCGCCCCTTTAAGCCTTATGATGCCATTTTTGACCAATTTATTCCACTGATGCGAAAAGCGAACTTTACCGATGAAGACATTCACCAGATCACAGTAAAAAATCCACAAGAAGCATTTGCCATTCGCGTTCGCAAAGTACAGCAAGATGACTTTGACTACTGACAACAACCGGAGATAACCATGAACCGACGCGAATTTATCAAACAAACTGCCGTAGCCACCGTTTCAATGCCATCGATACTTCGGGCGCAAACAGATGATCGCCCCAATATTGTATTGTTTTTGGCAGACGATATGACGTGGCGAGACTGCGGCGTATATGGCAATCCAGAAGTGCAAACGCCAAATCTGGATCAGTTATCGCGTGAAGGCATGCGTTTTGATGGCTGTTTTACCTCCACATCAATTTGCGCGCCCACGCGACAGCAGTTGTACACCGGGATATTTCCAATACGCAATGGCGCATATCCCCAGGGAGGATTTGTGCGTACGGGCGTTAAGAGCATGGCGCATCACTTCAAAGCACTGGGCTATCGCGTTGGAATCATTGGAAAACAACACTATGGACCTTCCGAATCATTTCCCTTTGAGGTACTGAAAACAACCGGCACCAATGAATTGCTGGATTCCGATGCGTCAATCCAGGTTATTCAAGAATACATCAATCGAAAACCGGGACAGCCCTATTGTCTGGTCGTCGCATCGCGCAATCCCCACCTGCCATATACAAAGGGACCGCAGGACAGGTACGATCCGGACAAAGTGACGATTCCGCCGTATTTAATCGACACCCCGGAAACGCGAAAGCGATTGGCGGCGTACTATGCCGAAATTACCGCACTGGACGCCGAATTGGGCCGATGCATGCAAGTCATATCGGATAACACCCTCGTGGTCTTCTCAACAGAACAGGGATCCGCATTCCCCTATGGCGGCAAGTGGACGTGTTATGAAAACGGGTTGCACACCGGGTTAATCATGCGCTGGCCGGGCAAAATTGAGGCCGGTTCTTCCTGCAATGCCCTCGTGCAATATGTGGATATTTTGCCAACGCTCCTACAAGTTGCAGGTGGCGACCCCACACAAGTCGATACGGGCAGAGCAGGCGCGCCAGATGGGGGTTCTGGATTTGACGGGAAAAGTTTTTGGCATCTCGTCGCGGAAAATGGCAATCACCACCGGGATTACGTATATGGTGCTTATACCAATCGCGGTGTTCGAGACGGGACTGATTACCCAATTCGCTCGGTGCGCTCCAACAGATATAAATACATCGCAAATCTCAACCACGAAGGCGTGTTTCAGTGCAATGTGACGCGGTTTATGGACGAAATGGGATGGGCAGAAGCAGCAGAAAAAAATCCAGCACTCGCCCCCCGGGTACACGCCTTACGGCACCGCCCGGCAGTGGAATTTTACGACCTAAAAAACGATCCCTACGAGTTGAAAAATTTATCTGGAGACGCCCAATACGCAGGTATCATGAAAGAACTGCGGGCGGAACTCGATGCGTGGATGGCGCAGCAGAATGACCGGGGAATGGAAACCGAACTGGAAGCGTACGCCCACGTAAACCCAGCATCGGCAAAGTACAAGCAATATCGTGAATCCCAGGAAAAATAAAAAATAGGAGAGCTTTGTGTCCACAGATAGAACAGATCAAAAAACAGCACCCTGGGGCGAGGGCGAACCCATTGGGCGGGATTATCCGCCAATTCCATTGCTCGAAAAGATCGCTTATGGCGTCGGCGTCTTGCCGATGAACACAAGTGTCAATTCGATCAAAAAGCTCTCAGGACCCATTTTTAATATTACGCTGGGCATGCACCCGTTTCGCGTGGGCAATGTGCTATTGGCAGCCCGAATATGGGATGCGATTACCGACCCCTTTATGGGATGGCTTTCGGACAACACAAAATCGCGCTGGGGAAGGCGCAGACCCTATCTCTTTCTGGGCGCAATTTTGACGGCCATTGGATACGCACTCATTTTGAACGTGCCCAAAGAACTGAGTCAAGACGCATTGTATGCGTATTTTATGTTTACCAGTCTGGCACTCTATACCTGTGTCACCATTTTGCAAGTATCCTACAACAGCCTGGGATTTGAACTGAGCCACAACTATCACGAGCGGACAAATATCTTTGCGTACCGCTCGTTTTTTCAGCAGATTAGCACCATTCTCGTGGGCTATCTCTTCTATTTTTGTACACTCGATATTTTTGGCGACACGATGACGGGAGCCAAATACGTCGGCATTGGCGTTGGCCTGGTCATTTTTATATTTTTATTACCCACTGTTTTTCTCGTACGCGAAGGCCACTCAGAACAGGCGGCCAAACAGGAAAAAGTACCCGTCGGTTGGGCGATTACGACAACCCTGAAAACCAAACCATTTCTCATCCTGAGCAGCCTGACAGTCGTAACCATTTTTGGTGGCAATTTCACGCTCGCATTGGGACCTTATGTCAACATCTATCACGTTGCCCAGGGAGATGTAAAATTTGGAGCCGAGATACAGGGACACGCTATTCTCATCGGAACCATCGTATCCTTCGCCGCCATTCCCGTATTGACCTATTTGTCATCTCGAATCGGAAAGATCAAAACCCTTGGTATTTCAATCACCTCCCTTCTCCTGGGCTCTATTTTGAAGTGGTTTTGCTACACGCCAGCGATGCCCTATTTGCAACTCATCGTACAGCCCTTTATCCGCATCGGCGAAATGGGTTTCTGGCTCATTATTACGTCGATGAAAGCCGATATCTGCGACTGGGACGAATGGAAAACCGGATTTCGGCGCGAAGGCATGTACGGCGCGGCAACGGGCTGGTTTCAAAAAGTGACACAGGCGACCACATTCGCGCTCGGGCAGGGATATATTCTGGCAATCATTGGATTCGATGCCACAAAAGGTGTGGCGCAAGATCCAGGCGTGATGTTCTGGATGCGCTTTCTCTTTGCCGTATTGCCCGCGATCCTGGCCGTGGCGGGATTGATCTTGTTGAAATTTTACGAAATCGACGACGAAAAAGCCAAAGAGATCAAGGCAGATTTGGATAAACGAAATAACTAAGTGAAAATTATGGCAGAACAATTGAAACAACTCTCAGAAACAACACCCGTGCGAGCGGTGACAACGCGGTCGGTAATTGCATCGATAGTGGTGATCACTGCAAGCGTGCTGTGGAATGAATGGATGCCGTACTATACATCGGGATCGAATATCAGTCGCAGCCACTTCCCCATGGCGTTTTTCTTTCCGTTTTTGATAGCGTGTACACTCAATCTGGCATTGAATCACTTGCGAGCGGGATGGGGGCTTTCGCGGTCGGAATTGCTGGTGGTCCTGGGGTCGGGCTTTGTGGGAATCGCGCTGGCTTACGACGGGTTGACGGGACACTTCTTCGGCGTTCTGGCAGCCCCCTATTATTTTGCATCTGTAGAAAATGGATGGGGTTTTATACACAACACCATCCCCGCCTGGCTCGCACCTTCGAATGCCACCGGTGAAATGACGCGGTTTTTTGAAGGCGGAGGCGGATCCCCCCCGTGGCGCGTATGGGCGGTACCTGTTTTCTGGTGGATGTGCTTTTTCGGCGCAATGGGCTTTGGGGTATTTTGCCTGGTCGTAATTTTGCGAAAGCAATGGGTGGATTACGAGCGCCTGGCATATCCACTTGTCGAAGTCGCACAATCACTTTCAGAGACAGAAAAAGGCGGCGGACTGGAAAAAACATTTCGCTCTCCCCTATTCTGGATCGCATTTTCCCTCGTCATGCTCTTGAAATTGTGGAATATCGCGTCTTATTTTACCCCTGCATTTCCGCATATAGACATTGAACAAACACAGTGGCAACCGATTCCAGACTTTCCCTGGATGGTAAATCGCCTGAGTTTTTACGCCATTGGATTCGGATATTTTGCGCGCCTGGACGTTCTGTTCAGCGTGTGGTTCTTCATTATTTTGACCGCGTTTCAGGTATATGTATTCAATATCTTCGGCTATCAAATCGGCGCAGCAACCCACCACTGGACAAGCGATGCCCTGGGCTGGCAGAGCATGGGCGCATTGATCTTTTTATCTGCCTGGGGATTGTGGATGGCCCGCGCACACTTGAAAGCCGTGATACGCAAGGCGCTATATCCCAATTGCGAGGTAGATGATAGCGGCGAATTATTGTCCTATCGCATGGCAGTATTCGGCTTATTGGGCGCATTTGCATTTGTCTCGGCGTGGCTATATACGGCGGGCATGCCCTTGTGGGTGGTATTCTGCTTTCTCATTTTGGCGATGTTGTTATTCCTGGGCCTTGCGCGCGCCATCGCAGAATTGGGATTGGTCTATGTGTATTACCGCATTCAGCCTCACGATGCCGTTGTGCAGGCATTTGGTTCAAATATGGTGGGGCTTTCCGGTGTGGTGGTCCTCGGGTTTATGCATGTGTTCAATCAGTGGCCCGATATTGGAAAGGGATTTTTGATGCCGCCGTTCACCCAGGCGGTAAAAGCCGTGGATAAAGTCGTCAGTCCTCGGCGAATTACACCCGTGCTGTGGCTGGCGCTCGCACTGGGCTTCACCATCTCGATAGTGGATACCCTGTATTTGAGTTATGAATACGGAGCCTATAATCTGGGCAATATGGGGATGAAGAAGACGGGACCTGTGGCGTTTGATTTTGTAATTACAGAAATCCGAAATCCCCTGGCACCCGGCGGCAATGGCAGGGTCATGTGGGCATTTATCGGCATGGGACTGATGGCGGTTTTGACGACCGTTCGCTACTGGGTGCCGTGGTGGCCCCTGCACCCGATTGGCCTGGCGATGCAAGGGAACTACGGCGTGAGTAAGACGGTCTTTTCGATTTTTATTGTCTGGTCAATCAAAGCGGTTGTCATGAAAATGGGTGGCGTACAATTATACGAAAAGGGAAAACCATTTTTCATCGGCCTGCTGGCAGCACAGGCGGTCAGCACGGGTCTGGTATTTATCATAGATTGGTTCTGGTTCCCCCTGCAAGGGCATAATGTGCACAATTTTTAGAGAATGCACCGATACGCCCTATAGCCACTCATCCATCCCCGCGTCCTGCAGGGCATCCAACAAATGGGGCACGCCGAAAAACAGCAGACTCAGGTACATGGGGCTCAGTCCCACTGCGCCGCGCCTTTTGGGATCGTCGCTCCAATCCTGCGATTCGGCCAGGCGGCGCAACAGTTGCTGCCCCACCTCCAAATAGCCCCGCTCACCTGTCAGCCTGTACGCATAGCTCAGATGGCGGCACAGCACCCCGCCGTAGCGCTGTTTCCATGCCATTTCCACATCGAAAACCCCAGGCCCACCGCAAAACCAATCCACAGCCCGCAGATAGCATTTGGCCACATCGGTCCGGTCAGTCAGTCGGTGCAGCAATTCGAGGCCGATCATTAAATAGTGGGTCTGGTAGCCCTTTTGGTCGGCGTAGGGCAGCACGTGTTTGCCTACATCCCCACCCAGGGCCTTGTGCTCAGCCGGCGTAAAAGGCGTTGCGGTGCCCATTTCCACGGCCAGGGTCGTACCTTCGGTGGCCATGCCGTAGGGTGCCTGATCGGACAACCGATCTGGGGTGGAAACCTGAAAGCGCTTGTGCCAACTTCCGTCGTCGTTCTGCCCCCGGGCGATGACCTGAAAAATTTCTTCGGCGCGCTGCTTGAAACGCGCTTTGCCCGTTAGTTCCCACAAATACAGCAGGCCGCGCAAAGTGTTGGCAATGCTGCGCAAACTAAAGGAAAAACGGGAATCTTCGCTCCAGCGATAGCGCAGGAAAAATTCGCCAGCTTCCCCGAGTACCTCCAATGTCCGGTGGTCGCCCGTCAAGTAGTAATAGTCAATCCAGTTGTCGATAAAAGTGTGCGAAGCACAAGGCTCGTCGCCAAAGTGGTCGATGCTGTGTCGGAAACAGCCGCCGACCCGATACGGTCTGAGGGGGTGGTAGTGGCAGGTATCGACATCCATCGAGTGCCGAGTCATCGCCTCACCGAGACGGAACCAACGCCCTGCCCCGCTGCGCAAATACTGGATCCACACCCCGTGGCGCGGATCCCACTCGCTGTTGCACCAACCCCACCGCCCCCGGAAGCGCCAGTCACCAGTCGATTCTTCCCAGGCCACGAGCACATCGCCCCAGTCAAAAAAACCGTGCCAGCGGTTGACTTCAATGCTACGCGCCATCCAATCGAGGAAGCCATCGAGCATGCGCTCGGAGTGCGGGAAGGCATCTACGGCGCGAACCGCAAAGCCACCTGTGACCTGGCAGTGAGCCATCCAGCCGGGATCTACCGCGACGTGTGGCCAATCGAGCAAAGCCGTCAGCCGTTGAGGGGCTTCTTCGCTGGTATTATGCTGGAAGTAATCGATGAAAAATTCCGAGGTTTTGGCCGTACCCAGGCCATCGCTGTACACGCCTTCTCCCTCGTGCCAGGCCACTTCCTCCGCATAGCGCCTGAAATGCAGTCGCCCGCCGTCCGGATCTTTCCACAAAAACACGTCAATTCCCCCTCGATCCACACCTATGGCTTTGGGGTATTCTTCAGCCATATAGCGCAACGCCACCCCGACCCCGGCTTCCTCGCCCTCCAACACGGCCCACCCACCGGTCCTTTCGCCTTCTGCTACTCTCTCCGAGCGTCCACCTCGTCGCCGATCCAGGCGGAAGTGGCGATCCTGACGCTGGGCCAAAAGCAGGCCTTCATCCTGGCCAAGAACGCCTTCCATACACCGATTGCCACCCAGCCGGTAGCGCCGTTTTCCCGCCCAATCCACCGGGATTCGCACCGCCAGTTCCCGCAATTCGGTCTGATCTGGATCGCAGGCCACCACGACGGTGTGCAGGACCCGCAAAAAGGCGTGTCCGGCAAAGGCGTATATCCGCGTCACAAAACGAAAGGGTTGATAGCCGACGTAGTGGTGCATGGGTGCCTCGGATTCCAGGGCACCTTCGCAGCGGATCACAGCCCGCAGAGGCCCGGATTCTTCCACCTGGACCCGGTACGCGCTTTCACCCAGCGATCCCCGGCACATCCCGCCCATGCCGTAGATCTGCCGCTGGGTCTCCCCGACTTCAAATGCCTCGCAAATATCGGCCCAACTATCGCCGCCTTGCGAACTCACAGAGACTTCTTCGACAAAGCCATCGGCCTCCTGCCGCCCCAATGATACCGCGTGTACCAGGCCATAGCACTGCCGACTCACGGCAAAGCGCAGGGGGCCGGTACACACGACAATGCGCTCGTCGCTCTCGCTTATTTGCAGTCGATTCGCCGGAACAGCGCGAGGGGCTTCGCCGGCATAACACAAGTGGTAAACCGTTGATCCGACTACGTCGGCTTGAAAATCGACCAGGACCCACTTGATACTGCCGTCTGGCCAATGGCTCAGTGGACGGCTTTGCAGGGGGACAGCCCGTCCCTGAGCATCCTCCAACCACAAATCGGCGCGTTCGGCTACAGCCCCTTGTGGCAGGGGCACACCCCGGGTCACAGGCCACGCACGGCGTTCGATCCCGCTCTCTTCCCGAACAGTCAATATTATACGTTGCATATCTTCCTCCGCTCGTGAACACACCGGGTATTTTAAAACAGCGACTTAAAAAAAGCCAACATTTTACGCACTGCATTTGGGCAAGTTAGCAATGCACAAACGCAAATCTTTCTTGTACTTGACTCGCAGCCCAAAAGCTGGTATTGTTATGGCTTGGAAAAATAAATAGTGCTTTTGGTCAACCCCGTTTTAAGAATATCCTTTATGAACGCCGAACTGGTACAGGCAAAAACATTTGTAAATGACTTATTTGTTTTAATTAAATTTCGGATTGGACTGATGGTCGTGTTTAGCACTTCTGTGGGATATGTGCTGGGCATGGGATATGTTTCCGATCCGATTCACATCTTCCATGTGCTATTTGCCACCTTTTTGACTACTTCTGGCACAGGTGTTTTGAACCAGTTTATGGAGCGCGAGCGCGATGCGAGAATGGGGCGCACGGCTGACAGACCGCTACCCACGGGACGCATTGCGCCAGAATTGGCCTGTTGGTTCGGATTAATTTTGAGTGGCACGGGCATTCTTTATCTGGGAGTGCTGGTCAATATATTGACCGCACTGGTGGGCTTATTAACCGTGGTGGTATATTTGCTCCTCTATACGCCCTTAAAGCCCAAAACACCGCACAATACGGCGATTGGAGCCATTGCAGGCGCATTGCCGCCAGTGGGTGGATGGACCGCGGCAACAGGTGTTTTGAGTGGCGAAGCACTGGCTCTGTTTGGCATTTTGTTTTTGTGGCAATTCCCTCATTTTTTGTCCATAGCCTGGCTTTATCGAGAAGATTACGCACGCGGAGGGTTTCGCATGCTGCCCATAGAAGACCCACAAGGCCATAGAACCGCCCATCAGGTGGTACTTTATACTCTGGTCTTGTTGTCGTGCAGCCTGATGCCAGCGCTATTGGGTATGGCTGGTGTCGCGTATTTCTGCGTTGCCGTGTTGCTCGGCCTGGGCCTGTTGTACGCCAGTTTGACCTTTGCGCGGTCGCGCACAGATGTGTTAGCGCGCCGCCTGATGCGAGCAACGCTCATATATCTGCCCGTATTGTGGACAGTGATGATGCTGGACAAAATTGCGTGAGACAAGTGTGCATCCAATTCAGAAGATACAGGAGGTGATAGGCTGACCTATCACCTTTCTTTTTATGTGCAGGAGCAGTCAATTGCAAGTCGCAATAGATGTCGAAAATATACGCCACAAATTTGGCGAGCACGTGGCCTTAGACAATATCACATTGCAGGTGATGACCGGAGAGATGTACGGTCTATTGGGACCAAATGGCGGCGGGAAGACCACCCTATTTCGCATGTTGTGTACTATGCTGCCTCCCGATCACGGCGCGATTCGACTGTTGGGCAAAAATGCCGACGCCAGTGCTGTACGCGCGCGCATCGGGGTGGTTTTTCAGAATCCCAGCTTAGATACCCGTCTGACCGTATTGGAAAATTTACGCCATCAAGGCCATCTCTACGGCTTGAAAGGCAGCCCCCTCACCCAACGCATCGAAGAAGTCCTGGACATGATGGGACTCATAGATCGCGCAAAAGATCGAGTAGAAGTACTCTCTGGCGGCTTGCAGCGGCGCGTTGAACTGTGCAAAAGTTTGTTGCACCGCCCCGAAATATTGATCTTTGATGAACCCTGCACCGGACTTGATCCCGGTGCGCGGCGAGGATTTTGGGACGATCTGGATATTTTGCGGCGAACCTATGGCACCACACTGGTGTTGACGACCCATTTTATAGAAGAAGCCGAGCGCTGTGACCGCATTGGCATTTTAGATCGTGGACAGCTAATTGCCGAAGGTACACCCGAGGCATTGAAGCGCACAGTAGGGTGCGAAGTAATTACCCTTGAGACACGCGATTCCAAAAGTCTAAAATTGCAAATTGAAAAAGTTGTGGGTCGCGATGTCCAGATAATTGACGGGCAGGTGCGTATTCCCTGCGATGACGGGCAGCAGTTATTGGCACAGTTGTATCCCCTTCTCCGAGAGAATGTTCAAGCCATGACTTTAAGCGTGCCCACACTTGAGGATGTTTTTGTGCAGCGAACAGGACACGGATTTCAAGTGGAGGATCAGTAGTGCGAATGGCTTTCTGGTTGCCCGTAGTGTCGCTCTGGCGGCGAGAACTGGTGCGCTTTGTCCGAGACCGCAATCGATTATTCGGCGCAATAGGCCAACCGCTCGTGTTCTGGTTGCTATTGGGTGCTGGTTTTGAAAAGTCTTTCGCACCCCTGGGGATTTCCAGTGGATATCTGGAATATATTTATCCGGGAATATTGTTGCTAATTGTGTTATTTACAGCGATCTTTTCGACCATTTCGGTCATTGAAGACCGGCGCGAAGGATTTATGCAATCAGTGCTGGTCGCGCCCGTATCCCGGACAGGATTGGTTCTCGGCAAGGTCCTGGGCGGGGGAACCCTGGCATTTTTGGAAAGCCTGATATTTCTGATATTTCTGGCCTTTTTGGATATCCCCATCAGCATTGCGTCTTTGGGCATGACCCTCATTTTCCTGGCTGTACTGGGCATTGCTCTAACAGCTCTGGGCTTTACAATAGCCTGGCAGGCTTCATCCACTGCGGGATTCCACGCGGTAATGAATTTGCTTTTATTTCCCATGTGGGCGCTGTCCGGCGCATTTTTCCCCGCAGAAGGCGCGTCGCGCTGGCTGACATATTTGATGGCAATAAATCCATTGACTTATGGTATGGATGGTTTGCGCCAATCTCTTTACCTCACCACATCCGACCCAAGTACCCATTTGTGGTTTTGTGGTATAATAAGCGTGGCATTTGCAGTCCTGACCCTCAGCGCAGCCGTGTGGCAAGTATATCGAATTAAAAATTGAGGATTGGATGTCACAAATTTCTGGAACAGATACCTTATTTAATGGTTGGATATTGTATTGACATAATGTATCTCTGGCTTATGGTCTTGTCATGCAGAAACTAACGCATCTATTATTTTTTACCTGTATCTGTATGTCCTGCCTTGGTGGCTGTAGTTTGCTCGACCGTCAGCAAGGTCCCAAATTACTGGATTTGCGCACAGACCGAGGGCCTGACCCATCAGTGGGGCGTGGACAGGAAGTACAAATTACCATCGTGACGGATGATCCAGACAATGATGAGTTGGATTTTCGCTGGATTGCGACCGGGGGGGAATTTGCCGCCAGCCGAGCGGATACGCTAATTGATCTGTTTCAAGATTCCGTAACAGTTGTATGGAAAGCACCTATTGAACCCGGCGTTTACGAGCTGTTTTTAGAATTGGGTGACGGTCAATCTGAGATATTGGTGACCTCAGGCGTGCGTATTGCCGTAACGCAAGCCCCCCCCATCGCCGTTGTCGGCCCAGATCGAGAATTGGGTTTTCACGATGCGTTGCGCGTGGTCTTAGATGGCACTGGCAGTTCGGATCCAGACCAGGACGCGCTAATGTATTTTTGGACACAGATTTCGGGACCGCGCGTGGGATTGCAAAATAGCAGTGGGCCATCGCCCGATTTTCCCGTACCTGCACCAGCAGATTACATTTTTGAACTGCGCGTGGCAGACTTGATACAAGGGGTGGGCGATACGAGCAATGTGGTAGTTACGAGGGTTCGCGTAACTGACCGCGGTGGGCGCGTGACCAGCTTGACCCGGCTATTGGACCGCGAGCAATAAAACAAAAGCGCGAACATCTATTCTACATAAGAATTAAAAAGCGGGTTATTTCCTGCTCTTTTTTTGTTAGAACAGACAGAGTTGATCGCGTGCGACGGGTTGGATCAGGGGAAATAGACGGCGGAATTCGCCATCGGGAAATAGAACGCGAAAACGCTCGGCCATATCGCGCAATCGGCGCAACAAATAGCCCCTGTCTTCATCGTGGGTAAAAAATTCCGCGCGGGAAAGGGAGCCGTCCTGACACTGGTAAACCGCGATCCGCTCGCCAATGCGACAGCCCGCGGCAGCCATAGCAAGTCGGCTCAGATTCGGGTTGGAAAAGGTTTTTTTCGTAATGCGCTCAAACCGGCAAAAATCTTCGGGATCAACTTTGCCATCTTGCAACTTGCGCCCCAGAGATAGATACGCACTGGAAGCGGCGTCTATATCGCCATCGACGAGCAAGGGTGCGATCTCTGCAATAAATTGGCGAAAGATGCGTTCGTCGCGTCGGCTACGCAGACTGCTGCCCACAAGCGATACACTGCCATTGTAATCGACGAGAATATAATTTTTTGCCTTAAGACTGATCATCCCTTTAAAACGACCGTCGTGCGAGAGATGAATACCACGGGGCAAGGTAGTCGAAATTTCCTCAATGAGTTGTTTTTCATCGGCCTCTGTCTCGACATGCAGTGGCGCGACAAAATAAGCCCCATCGGTATCCACTTCTATAATTTCTCCACCGGCATCGCGCAACTCAGCCACGAGTTGGCGGGCGATTTGCTGCCCGATTACAGTAATTTTTTCCGCGGCCTGGTAATCGTTAAAACACGCCCGTCCATACCCCAGATATCCGTAAAAAGAATTGATGAGAATTTTGTAGCTACCCTGCAACCCATCCCAGTATGCGTGATCGGTTTCGTCATGCGCGCTTTGAAAATTGGTCTTGGCCTCAAGGCGTCGCTGCGTGAGATGTTCGAGCATGGGCAAAAAAGCATTTTCAGTATCGGTTGCTGGCCGGATCTGTTGGGTCAACATAATCGATGGATAAAGGCTTTCGACATCGGCTTTGACCACCCGCTTAAAAATGCCCGAAGCCACGAGTCGCGTATAGCCACCGCTAAATCCCCTGGATGGACGCGGTTTGGGAATGGCGAGATTGCGCCGCAGATACAGCCCAACCATGAGGGCGTTGATTTTCTCACCCGGACCGCTGAGTGCAGCGTCTTGGAAGTTGTATGGCAAAATCTGCGTCTGATAAAATTCTGTGGGAACAACCACTTCGCTAAGTGCCTTGACATCGCGCACATCGTCGAGCGCGTAGTCGATAAGACGTTGGGGATCGGTGCGCCATGTATGGGCAATTTCTTCCCCATCGACAAACGTACGCCCTGGCCGCTCGATGCCAAGAGCGTGTATGACTTGCTTGAGGCCATAGCGCTCCAGCTTGCCCCCGGTATCATAACGCTGTACCTGTTGCAGGGTATCAATAATATGTCGCCCATGGACATAAGCCGGGCGGAAGCCCGGGATTTGTGCCCCAACTTTGAAGACGCGCTGCCCATGCCCCGCACGCAATGCCGATCCGTCTCGCCCCCATGTAAGAGAAATCCCATAATGTTGAGCGCGAGCGACGAGATAGGGCAAGTCAAATTCAAAAATATTGTGGCCTTCAATCGTATCGGGGTTGCGCGCTTCGATCACTTTGTTGAGATTGCGAAGCAGATCTGCCTCGCTCATATCGGTAGCACTCAGCACGGTTTCAAAGCCACGAGAATCGGAAATCGAGATAAGAATAATCTCTGCATCGGGCGCCGAAGGATCGAGCGTGAGGGTCTCGATATCGAGTTGCAAGCGATGCAGGTCGCCGTAGCGCATCTCTCGAAAGAGGGTTTGGCCCGAAAGCGTCAGATGCTGCCGCACGGGATTGTTAAAATTAAAATGCGGAATGCCATCCTGGGCGAGGCGGTCGCGTGCGTTAAGAAAATGAGACCAGTTGTGAAAGTGTATCCGCGCGCGAAATTCGCCGCCACCTTTTAGGCGCACGCAATCTGAAACCCCTGAAAAGCCAGACCGGGCGGACTCTTCGGGTGTCTCAACGAGCAACCACGGGGAAAAAGGTTGCAGGTCGCAATGATCGCGCGTGTAAAGCGCCATCTGATTTCCACCGACGAGTTCGGCAGCGAGAACACCGGGGAGATAAGCCATTGTGTTGCTCCAATTAGTTGCGGGAGAAGGGGAAAGCAACCTGTTAAAATATAGCCAATTTTTACCCGCTCTGCAACGTGATGGGTTCGCAAACCACGAAAGCGTACCTCCTGTGCCTTGATGCTAACTATTTCGCTATTTGGGCTTGACAGTGGATTTTTAATCGGCTATCTTTCTGAGAACCAATGTGCTAATTCTTTCGCATAGTAAATAAAAAGGAGCTAAAAATGGCAAGACTGCGACAAGAGGGATTGACCACCCGCGAAATGGAGCTCATACAGGTACTCTGGCAACAGAAAGAAGCAACCGTCGAGGTGATCCAGGCAAAATTACCCAACCGGTTAGAAGGATCAACCATTCGCACACTCCTGCAAATCATGGAAGACAAAGGCTATGTGACGCATGAAAAGCAAGGACGCGCCAATGTGTACCGCCCCATAATCGAACAACAGCGGGTCCAATCCTCGGCAATGAAGCACATCATTCAAAAACTATTTGGCGGGTCAACCGAACTCTTATTGGCGCGACTGGTTGAAGACGAAGAGATAGACATGGACGACGTAGCACGATTGCGTGAAAAACTCAAGCAACGCAAAGGGAGCACATCATGATCGACACGGCTATACTGGATCCGATTGCCATTTTTCTCCTTGATGCGACTGTCAAGACCACCCTCTTTATGGGTCTTGTTCTATGTGTCGTATGGTTCCTGGGCACGCGACAGGCGGCAAAACGCAGTCTGCTATTGAACTGGTGTCTTATCGGCGTGCTGGTCATACCCATCGCGTCTTTGTGTATGCCTTCACTGCGATTTCAATTTGATGCGCCAGCACCACCTTCGGAACCGTCTATTCCGTCTCTCCATCCTGTAGTTGACCCTGAGACACCTCAGGCAAAACCCATACCCGCATTGAAGCAACAAAGAGCATCTAATAGGGCGTTTTCAGAAAACCCAGAACTATTCCAAAACTTTGCATCTCCCCCACCTGCACAAATTGTTTTTGCCAAAAATGCCGAGACAAAATCAATTGATTGGACAACCTACATACTGAATAAAATCACTTCAGCACAGGCTTTGTATGGTGTAATCGCGCTCTATGCTATTGGCGTATTGATTTTATTGGCTCGTGTAATTTATTGTTTGATAATGGTTTGCACGTTTCGCCGATCTCTATTGTCCTGTGATGACGAACAGCTTCAAAATGATTTTCAGGTCTTAAAGAAGCAATTGGGTATTCGGCGATCCGTCGCACTATCTGTCAGTGAAAAAATTAGCAGTCCAACTCAAGTGGGTCTTCTGAAGCCAGTAGTCGTATTGCCCACGCCTATGGTCGAATCGCGCGATCAGTTGGAATCGATTCTGATTCACGAACTCATTCACGTCAAGCGGTGGGATTGCCTGTATCGCTTATTGGCAATGATCGGTATGGCATTTTACTGGTTCAATCCCCTATTCCACCGCGTCAAGCATCTGCTTTTTGAAATTCAAGAACAAGCCTGTGATGATTGGACCGTGACCGCAACCGGCAATTCTGAAAGCTATGCGGACACGCTCCTCAATGTGGCGACCCAACTGCAACCTCGTCCAGCGATGGCATTGGGCATGGACATGGCGCGAACAACCCAGGTCATGGATCGCGTCAATCGCATTATCACCCTGGGCGGCCATGTGTCTCCGCGCGTTGGTCGCGTATCGGCACTCGTAATAGCAGGGGCATTTATCGGTGGAGCGACAGCCATCGGCAGCCTGACCACTTCAAAAGCCGATCACAATGATCAAAAGGTCGTGTTTGAAGGCGGTATTGCCGCAACCGATACCAGTGACGTATCGCAGCGACTACTTCCGCTAAAAATGCGCGATGGTCGCCTGTGGTGGCGTGGGGAGAATGGTCTCTATTTGCGAGATGGAGATACGTGGCAAAAATTTACATTGCCAGAAGGCGGTTCATTCGACCAGATGCATGCCTTTATGCAAGCGCGCAATGGCTCAATGTGGTTTATCGGTATATATAAAAACAGGCCAATTATCGCGAACTTCAGTGGAAAGACATGGCAGATATGGGATTCAAAAACAACGGGCCTGGGAAAAATCGCCACGGGATATGATTTTGCCGAAGATAATGATGGCGGTATCTGGGTTACCCAGAGCTTTTCAAACATCAGAGCACACGGAGGCACCGATCGCTTCAAAGGCGGAAACGGCGTCTTGCACTTTGATGGCAAAGTATGGCACAACTACACGGTAAAAGATGGATTGATTCACAACCGGGTTTACAATGTGGAAACCGATTCCGAAGGCGGCGTGTGGATCGCAACCCTTCGCGGATTGAGTTATTACAAAGATGGAAAATGGACCTCTCATATTGTCGATAGCATGCCCATAGGGGGCGTGCGTAATGGCAATATATATGACGGCCGCAAGGTATATAAGCTATTTTACGACCAAAAAAGCACGCTTTGGGCCGTGCATGGATCGGTTATTGGGCGCACCATAACGCGGCGCAGAGGAGGAATTTCCAGCTTTGACGGCACAGCCTGGACACACTACGATGCACATGATGGACTGCCTATAAATGCGTCTCGAAATATCTGGCAAACAGAAAATGGTGATCTGTGGTTCGGCACGCATCAAGGTGACCAACGGGATGTAGAGGCAAAAGGTATGGTGCGGTATAAAGATGGGATGTGGTTGCGCTTGACGCGCAAACACGGCATCTCCGGCGATTTTGTATGGGGGCTGGTTGAAAAAGGCGACGGGGCTTTCTATCTGGGTGTTTCTGGTATTGTATCTTATAAGCCACCTATCGATCACCTGACAACAATATCTGGTAAAGTGATCGATCAGCGCGACGGGCAACCCGTAGAAAATATGGGAATATGGGCTGAATACGACGATGGCGAGGTGCATGCGGGAACCCTGACAGATGAAAATGGCCGCTATCGCGTCGAAGTCACCCCTGGTGTATATCGCATGCGGATCGCGTCTAAGAATGCAGTTGAACCCGTGACCGTTGAGGCAAAACCCGAGAGTAAAATTGAAGATGTCGATCTGCTCTTGCTCAACTCGCGCCGCATCTCTGGTCGTGTAATCGACGCATCTGATAATCCAATAGTCAATGCTGTCGTCGTGATTTCTGATGACGCCTCAGAAGATCAACGCCTATCTCCCCAAATAGTAACTACAGATGCCAATGGAAAATTTGAAGGCTGGCAGGTCGTGGGACCGAAGGCTACTTTTGAAGTCGCTGCAGAAGGATACACACAAATCGCGCGGGAAGTTGAAAATGCCGTTGGAGAACAAGTAGTGATTCATCTCAAAAAAGGAACGATGTTTCGCGGTCGCGTTGTGGATGAGTTGGGCGAACCCATTGAATGGGCGCGCGTTGGTCTTGGACACGCACCGGATCCTGAAAAGAAAGCATATATATTGCCCGCATTACCCTTTCAGCGCAATACGTACCCCGATGTATCGGGTCCGTTCTCAGC
>JAPPAB010000033.1 GCA_026705765.1 Gemmatimonadota bacterium | reverse complement strand
CCAAATTTGTGCCGTCTGGGCTTCTGGCAACCAGCGAAGGTGAGGACCACATGAATACAATGCAGAGAAGGGATCAGGATGTTCCTGAAGATCTTAAAAAGGATAAGCTAAAGTACCGCGTAGAAATAAAATTGCTTGGGGCAGTTAAGATAGCAAGAGATGACAAAGATAAAGAAAAAATTATATTTGTCCCTTCTCAAAGGCGCCTACCTCATCTGGGTGCACAAGTTTCTCTACCTAGTGATGAGGTTCTCGAAGAGCTTTGTTCACTAAGCGATGGTGATACTGATTTAGGGGATTATGTTTTAGGAGAATTCATTTATTCTGGAGGAATAAGCGAACCGGACGATATGTTTCGCCAGATAGCACCCCGTCTCAAGGTAAATTTCAATATCAATAACTTGGTGTCAAAAAGATCGGTCGTATTTGCAAGAGCAGGTTATGGGAAATCAAATTTGATAAAATACTTGATTTCAGAACTTTACAAAAATGATGGATTAAATGCAGTGACCGATAAAGGAGACAAAGTAGGAACATTGATATTTGATGCTGATGGTGAGTACTTTTGGCCGGACCATAAGGAGCGACCTGGACTTTGTGATGTACCTGATATTCGCGAACAGATAGTCGTATTTACAAGTCGTTCTCAGGAAAATTCATATTATGAATGTTTTAAAGCTGGCGCGGTAAAATTGGATATACGGGATTTGCCAGCGAGAGATGTGATTGGAATAGCAATTTCTGCTGACCGACAAGAACAGCAAAATATTTTGAAGTTAAAAAGCTTAGGTGCCAATTGGAGAGACATGGTTGATTTGATACACAAAGATGGTTTGGGAACTGAAGAAAAAGAAATAGGTAAGCTATTAGGGTACAACACGGAATCTGATATTAGAAATGCAACTGCTGAAATTGGAGCGGCACGAAGCAATATGCATAATGTGGTGACCCACCTCCATGATCCCAACAGTCAGCTAATTGAGGGAACTTTGTCAGCATTACAAGAGGGCCGTATAGTGATAATTGATATTAGCTTGCTCAGTTCAACTGCCGGATACAATATCGCTGGTTTATTGATGCGTAAGATATTCAATTACAATCAAGAAAATTTTACAGGGGGTAGCTCACCAATTCCTGTTAATGTAATAATTGAAGAAGCACAAAGCGTACTCGGCAGGTCCCTTGCAGAAACAAGTCCGTTTGTTGAATGGGTGAAAGAGGGAAGAAAATATGATCTGGGAGCGATTCTGATAACCCAGCAACCTGGCTCAATGGCTCCAGAAATAATGAGTCAGTCCGATAATTGGTTTAGCTTCCATCTATTATCGGAAGGTGATGCTTCCACCTTGGGGCGATACAATTCCCATTTTTCGCATGATGTTCTTGCTCATATCATTGGTGAACCTATCCCGGGCAATTGCTACATGTGGAGTGCTCCGAAGCAACCCTTTGTATTGCCCGTAAGAATCAGGAACTTTGAAGAGAAGTATGGCAAAAATGTGAATGCCAACTTTGAACCCTTCGAGGAAAGCGCCGCTACTAAAATTAAGGAAAAGTCAGACGCGCGTGATAAAGCTTTAGCTCAAGCCCTCTTTGCAATAATGACTGGACAGCAACGTTTAAGTTTAAAGAGAGATGAAAAATGGACAGGTATTTACCGCGGTCAACTTTTTTATTTTTTTCAAAATATAAAAAAAGAAGAACGATTTAGAGACGAGACGCGATCAGAGGATCAGCTATATAAACCAGTACTTGAAAAGCTATTCGGACATCCTGTTGAGATAAGGCAAGGAAGGCACGAACAAACAACTCGGGACTACTATGGTGTCCCAACTCCAGTCTGGAAAGACAAACTGGGATAGACACAATGGAGACTCTACAGATACACACTGACCTGAGTCAGACAGAAACACTTGATTTTAACTTTGACAATAAGCCAATTGAAGAAAGAGTTAAGCTGTCAATAATGCATGACCTGCTAAGACTTGATTGGAAGGTTGAATTCAGTGACGGCAAAGTAGAAGTTACTCCGCCTGAGTATTATGATAAAAATATAATACGGCAGAGCATGGGCGTGAAGCGATCCGAAATCATTCGCAATAATAGAACTTGGATCGATGCACATATCGATTATGCTCGCGATAACTTAGCAGATGGTGCTTCAGTGTTACAGTCTAAAATTCGACCTGTTATTGAAGTATGTAAAAAAAGAAGCCAACACAATCTTTTTCGATTCTTTCGATATTATTGGTCATCACCATACAGTGAATATGTTGGCAGGCGGATCAAGCTAATTATACGAGATGCAGCACTTCCTAACAGACCTGTAATTGGTATAGCGGCCTTAGGGAGCCCTATAATTCATATTCCAGAGCGAGATGATTATATAGGCTGGGATAAAAAAACCCGAACAGATAATCTCATTTATGCGATGGATGCCTATGTGATTGGTGCTCTTCCACCATACAACCATCTCTTGGGTGGCAAATTGGTTTCTTATATTCTTGCCTCTGACGAAGTACGTAAGATTTACAGAGATAAATACAAAGATCGAGTTACTCTTATTTCTAAAAGAAAATCAAGTAATTTAGTCTGCTTATTTACAACCAGTCTATACGGGAGAAGTTCTCAATATAACCGCCTAAAATATGACAACCAATTGCTGTATCAGCCTATTGGAGAAACACGCGGATATGGTACGCTGCATCTGACAGAAAATACAATTAACCTGATGAGAAAGTATCTTGATGAAAAAGGAATTAGTGTAGGCTATAAGTTCGGTGACGGTCCGTCTTGGAGGATGCGTCTTATTAGAGTAGTTGGTGATTTACTCGGATTCAATTCTGACTTTTTGCTTAAACATTCTTTTAAAAGAAAGATATACTTTGTTTCATTGGCTAAAAATAGTATTGAGGTCCTTAATGGTAGAACAAAAAGGCCCCAATATTATCACCGGCCAAAGACTAAAATCTCTGAGTACTGGAGAGTACGATGGTTGAACAACCGAAAAAAGAACCCCTTAATCAAGAAGAGGGTCTTAGATTTTGACCCAAAGTATTTTGACATAACTTAAGAGCATTAGCCCAGACATTACGGGGTTATGAATGAAAGGAGCAGTCAATGTTTAAAAGTCTCAATGCGGGTGCTATTGGCGTAAGAGGTAGCGTTGATGAGTTGATCGGCTATGCAAAACGCGCTGGGTTTCAGGGGGTTGATCCCAATATTCAGGAGATTACGTCTCTGGTTAATGCGCACGGTGCAGAACATGTGAAGGGGCTGTTTGCCGATGCTGGTTTGAGGATCGGCGCGTGGGGTTTGTCCGTGAATTGGCGAGGGGATGAAGCCGAGTATAAAGCCGGCTTATCTAAATTGGCAGAGTTTGCCGCCGCCGGTGCTGCCGTGGGTGCTATGCGGGTTGCTCAATGGATACCTTCTGCTTCTGAAGACCGCAAATTTGGCGACAATTTGAGGTGGCATATTGATCGCTTTAAGCCGATTGCCGAAATTTTGGGTGAGCATGGATGTAGCCTGGGGCTGGAATTTATTGGGCCGCGCACTCTGCGGGTTGATAAATCTTATGGGTTTATTCACTCGATGGATGGCATGCTCGCGCTTGGCCATGCGATTGGCACGGGCAATGTGGGTCTGCTTCTCGATTGCTGGCACTGGTACACGGGTTTGGGGACTCTATCAGACCTGATGGGGTTGACTGCCGACGATGTGGTGCATGTTCACGTCAATGACGCGCCCGATGGCGTTGATGTGAGCGATCAGATTGACAATAAGCGAGCATTGCCGGGTGAGACTGGCGTAATTGACCTGGTTGGCTTTTTGAGCGCGCTGCAAAAAATTGGCTATGACGGCCCGGTGTCGTCCGAGCCTTTTAGCCAGTCGGTGCGGGAAATGGCGGCACAAGATGCCGTGCAAACAACACACGACGCGCTGGATGAGAGTTGGCAAGCCGCTCAGTTATCCTGAGGAGGATTGCGATGGAGGCTTTTGTCGAGAATTATATCGCGCAAAATTTGGCTTTGCTCAAGTCGCTGGATGCTGGGGCGATAGCCCGTATTATAGCTGAATTTGGCAAAGCGAGAGATACGCGCAAGAGAATTTATGCCATCGGGAATGGAGGTAGCGCGAGTACGGCGTCGCATTTTGTGAACGATATGGGCAAGGGGGCTTCAATTGGGCGCGAAACGCGTTTTAAGACGATTCCGCTGACGGATAATGTGGAATGGATGACGGCGTTGAGCAATGATTTGTGTTACGAAGATGTGTATGTCGAGCAATTGAAAAATTTTGCAGAGCCCGACGATGTTTTGCTGGCAATAAGTGGGAGTGGAAATTCAGAAAATGTGTTGCGGGCGGTGCGGTATGCCAACGATGTGGGCTGTGTTACTATTGGGTTTACGGGATTTGAAGGGGGTAAGCTCAGGGAACTCGTTCAACATTGTGTGGTGATTCCCTCTGACCATATGGGGCGCATCGAAGATATGCATCTTATTTTGCAACACATGATTTGTTATTATTTCATGGAACAGTGAGCATTATGCATGGTTCGACTATTTGGGTTTCTGCTCATTCTCGCGTTCGGATCCGAGATCGGGTATCTCTATCAGTTGCTCAAAGGGCAGGTCGCGCTTCTGTGGCGAGCAGAATCCATTGAAAAAGTGCTGGAGGCGGGAAAGCTTTCGCCCGATCAGCGCGCAAAATTGGAACTCGTGCAGACTATTCGCGCGTTTGCCCAACGCGAAATTGGTCTAAATACCTCGGAAAATTACACTACGTATGTCGATATCGGGCGCGGGCCGGTGTCGTGGAATCTCGTTGTTTGCCCCAAAGATCGCCTCGAACCGCTCGAGTGGTCTTACCCTGTTGTGGGCACTGTTCCCTACCGGGGATATTTTGATCGTGCAAAAGCCGAAGAAGCGCGCGATCGATATGTGGCTGAGGGGTATGATACATATTTGCGACCAGTGGGCGCATATAGCACGCTGGGGTGGTTTTCCGATCCGGTATTGAGCTCTATGTTGCGCTATTCCGAAGGCAATCTGGTCGATCTCATCATTCACGAGTTGACGCATGCAACGGTGTGGATTGAGGGGGATGTTACCTTTAATGAGAGTCTGGCGAGTTTTGTCGGTGAAACCGGGGCATTGATGTGGTTGCAGCGCAAATACGGCACAGATTCCGAAGTAGTGCGTCGGGTGCTTGACGAGCGTGCAGATGGTGTTGTTTTTCGCAAATTTATGCGCGATATTGCCTCCCGTCTCGATTCACTTTACCAGTCCGATTCTCCCCAGAAAATAACGCTCCGCCAGCAGATTTTCGATTTCGCACGCACAGAATTTCACACGCTCCCCCTTAAGACTGAGCTATATGCCCGCTTTCCTTCGTGGGAACTCAACAATGCGCGGATGGCGCTTTACCGGGTTTACCGGGAGCGCACGGATGTTTTTGCGCGCGTGTATCTGATGTGTGATAGTAATTTGAAAGCTACGGTTGGGGTTTTGCGCCAGTGTGCGAGCACAGAGGATCCGGGATTGTGGCTGGAGGAATGGTTGCGTAAAAATCAGGATAAGGATTCGCTATGACTTACAGAGTCGGTATTATTGGATGCGGTTCAATTGCGCGCAGTCACGCCGATGGGTATTTGCGCGTGGCCAATGCAGAGATGGTGGCTGTCGCCGATCCCCATCCGGTTGCACGAGAGCAATTTTGCGAGGAGTTTGGCATTCCCAATGCCTATGCTTCGTTGGAGGATATGGTAGCTAAAGAAGACCTCGATATCGTCAGCGTTTGCACCTGGCATCTTCTCCATCCGGATTGTACGATCGGCGCGGCGAATGGCGGTGTGCCGGGTGTTATTTGCGAAAAGCCTATGGCGATTGGCCTTGGCGAGGCAGATCGCATGCTGGATGCGTGTGAAAAAAATGGGACAAGGCTGGTGGTCAGCCATCAGCGGCGTTTTACACCCGGTTGGGAAAAAGCGCGGGATTTGATGCGCGAGAAGGTCATTGGCGATGCTATAATGGTGCATGGACAGGTCGCGCAGGGGTTGATTAACTGGGCGACGCATACTATCGACGGCATTCGGTTTGTATTGGACGATCCAGAGGGCGAATGGGTGATGGGTGCTGTCGAGCGGCAGACTGATCGCTTTGAGCGCGATACGCCGATTGAAGATGCGTGTATGGGGCTGGTCGCGTTTGCCAATGGGGCTCAGGCTTTGATCCAGGCGGATTTGAACCGCCCGGGAGAAAATGCGGGGGCTTTTCAGATTCGCGGTTCAGAGGGCTTGATGGAGGTGACCGAAAGCTCGGTTCGCCTGTTCAATGCAACGACCGATGGATGGCAGGATGTGGAAATTGTAGATGATGAGGGGCATCGCGCAATTGGCGGCGAGACCAACGCCGCTTCTGTGCGCGAGTTGATCGCGTGGTTAGAAGGGGGGGAGGAACACCGCGCTTCGGGGCGCAAGGCGCGTGCGACCGTCGAGATTATGATGGCGCTGTTTGAATCTGCGCGGCAACATCGGGTAGTACATCTGCCACTTGAGGAAATGGGCTATCCGCTGCAATTGATGATCGAAGAGGGGAAGCTACCCGTTGAAGTGTCCGGACGATACGATATTCGCGCATTTCTCAATCCCGAAGGGATGGATGAAGCGGCTTACAGGCGACTGCGGGCTGAAGGTGTGAGCCATTCTGCGGCGATGCGTCAGCTTGCAGACGAAAGGCAATGAGCGATACTATGAACGCAAATCAAAAATTTTTGCCTTTTCTGGTTATCCTCTTTGTGGGAAGTGGGTGCGCCGCGCTCATTTATGAAATTGTCTGGTTTCAGATGCTGCAACTGATCATCGGATCTTCGGCAATTTCTCTCGGCATATTGCTGGGGACGTTTATGGGCGGGATGTGCGTTGGCAGTGTGATGCTCTCGCGCATTATTTCAACGCGCTACCACCCGTTAAAGGTCTATGCGCTTTTGGAGTTGGGTATTGGTGCCATGGGCCTGATTTTGCTCTTCGTACTGCCTCTGATCGGCGAGGTTTATATCGGTGTGGCAACTTATGGATTGTGGGGACACTTCCTGCGGGGGATTGTCTGTGCAATCTGTCTTTTTTTTCCCACGGTGTTGATGGGGGCGACATTGCCTGCGATAGCGCGGTGGACAGAGTCAACGCCTCGCGGTATTTCGTGGCTCGGTTTTTTTTATGGAGGCAATATTGCCGGTGCTGTTTGCGGATGTTTGTTTGCGGGGTTTTATCTGCTGCGCCTGTATGATGTGGTTACGGCGACTTATGTGGCGGTCGCGCTCAATTTGGCCGTGGCACTTGTCGGGTATGGGTTGGCACAATGGGCTGAGTACGATGCGTCAATGAGAAAGACAATCACGCGCAGTTTGTGGATGATAGAGGCCTGGCGAGTTTATGTGACGATTGCAATTTCCGGCGCGTGTGCGCTGGGTGCTCAGGTAATTTGGACGCGGTTGCTATCGCTGATGATGGGAGCGACTGTTTACGCTTTTTCAATTATTCTGGGAGTTTTTCTAATCGGACTGGGTGCAGGGAGTAGTCTGGGGGCATATTTTGCACGCACAAAAATAAATCCCAAAATCGCACTTGGGTGGTGCCAACTTCTTCTTGTTGGCGCAATTGCTTGGGCGGCTTATGCGCTTTCTCATTTGCTTCCTTACTGGACATCGGGTGGGACTTATGCGGTGCAATTTCAATTGGATTTGCTGCGTTGTTTTGTGGCTATTTTCCCCGCGACTATGCTGTGGGGCATGAGTTTTCCGCTGGCGCTTGCTGCTGCGCGTTTACAGGGGCGCGATCCCGGCGCGCTGGCCGGTAGTGTGTATGCGGCCAATACGGCAGGTGCGATTGTAGGGGCGCTCGGTTTTAGTGTGGTTTTGATCGGGCTTTTGGGGACGCAGATGGCGCAACAGGTGTTGCTCATCCTTTCTGCATTTGGGGCTGTTTTGATATTTGGACGCGAGCTATGGCAGGTGAGAGATGGGGATAGAACGGTCAGATCAGATCGGTGGGTAGGCGTTGCGGTGGGGGTTGTTTTGCTGGTGTGGAGTATGCCGGGGCCGCCGCCAGCACTGATCGCTTATGGTCGTGCGATTCTCGATTGGGGGGAGGATGCGACATATATTTACGCGGATGAGGGGATGAATGCATCGGTTGCGGTGTCTGAGTTGGATAACGGCGTGCGGAATTTTCACGTTAGTGGAAAAATCGTTGCTTCCAGCGAGCCGCAAGATATGCGTTTGCAGCGCCTGTTGGGGCATCTTTCGGCATTAATGCACAGAGAGCCGCGTTCTGTGCTCGTGGTTGGGTGTGGTGCGGGGGTGACGGCCGGAATTTATGTTTTATATCCAGGTGTTGAACGCATTGTGATCTGCGAGATCGAGCCGCTGATTCCACCTGCGGCTGAGGTGTATTTTGGCCCAGAGAACTACGATGTGCTAAAAGATCCCCGCGTGGAGATCATTATCGACGATGCGCGACATTATCTTCTGGCAACAGATGAGAAATTCGATATTATTACTTCAGACCCGATTCACCCCTGGGTTAAGGGTGCTGGCGCGCTGTATTCGAAAGAGTATTTTGAATTGTGCAAAGAGCGTTTGAATCCCGGAGGTGTTGTGACGCAATGGGTTCCACTTTACGAGTCGCGGTTAGATGCGGTTAAGAGCGAGATAGCGACTTTTTTTGAGGTGTTTCCTCACGGGACAATTTGGGGCAATCAAGATGATGGCGAAGGGTATGATGTTGTGCTGTTGGGACAAGAGGGACCTCTATCCGTCGATGTCGATGCTTTGCAGGCGCGTTTGGACCGCGAGGATTACACGGAGGTGTGGTATTCGCTGAATGATGTGTCTTTGGGATCAGCTATCGCGTTGCTTTCGACGTATGCCGGGCGGGCGCGTGATCTGGGCGAATGGCTCGCAGATGCGCAGATCAATCTGGATCGCAATATGCGGCTCCAGTATTTGGCGGGATTGGGTTTAAATAACTATGAGGCAGATGCGATTTATACGTCACTTTTGGAATACGCGCGTTATCCCGCAAATTTTTTTGTTGCAACAGAAGCGGCAGAAATCGCATTGAAGGCGCAACTTAATCGGCAGCACGAGGGGCGATGATGACAGGTAAAGAGAGGAGGCGTTGATAGTATGAAAAAGGTGAGAGTTGGTATTATTGGCATTGGAGGTAGAGGGGGAGGCCACGCGAAGTATTTTGCGGAGGGGGATATTCCGCATGGAGAGTTGACTGCGGTCTGCGATGTCGATCCGGATAGGATTCAGTGGGCGCGTGAAAACCTTGGGGAAAACGTGCGGACATTTGACAATGGCGATGAGTTGATCACTTCGGGAGCTGTTGATGCGATTATTGTGGCGACGCCGCATTACGATCATCCGACATTTGCGATAAAGGGATTTGAAAACGATTTACACGTTCTGATAGAGAAACCAGCAGGCGTATATACCAGACAAGTTTATGAGATGAATGAGGCTGCTGAAAAAAGTGGCAAAGTGTTTGCTTTGATGTTCAATCAGCGAACCCGCCCACACCATCAAAAATTGCGAGAATTGGTGGCTTCTGGCGAGTTGGGAGATATTCAGCGCACGAATTATATCGTCACGAACTGGTTTCGCGCTCAAAGTTATTACGATAAGGGCGAATGGCGCGCGACCTGGTCGGGCGAGGGGGGCGGTGTGTTGATGAATCAGTGCCCTCATAATTTGGATCTGTGGCAGTGGATCTGCGGGATGCCTTCGCGCGTACGCGCTTTTATCAGCTATGGCAAATATCACGATATTGAAGTGGATGACGATGTCACTGCATATGTGGAATACGACAGCGGTGCGACGGGCGTGTTTATTACCACAACCGGAGAGTTTCCCGGGAGTAATCGCCTGGAGATAGCGACGGATCGCGGCAAGGTGATTATGGAAAACAATAAAATTGTGTGGTGGCGTTCAAATGTTTCTCTGAGCGAATTTTCTCGGGGATATACGGGCGGTTTTGGAAAACCCAGGGCGGAAAAACTCGATATTCCTCTCGGCGAAGATGGCGGGGCGCACCGCGGCATCATTAACAACTGGTGTGATGCCATATTGAATGGGAGCCCATTGCTCGCGCCCGGGGCTGAGGGCATTCACGGGGTTGAATTGTCGAATGCGATGCTTTTGTCTTCATGGCTGAACGATTGGGTCGATATTCCCGTTGATCGAGATCTGTATTTTGAAAAATTGCAAGAGAAAATTCAAAATTCGCGGCAGGGGACTTAAAATGGTACCGAGTATTGCGGCATTGGATGAGGCGGCTGAAAAACCCGTTCTGGTCTTAGATGGGCTGGATGAATCGGTTGTGATCGAATCCATTCGGTTGCTCAAAGATGAGCGAGAGTATTATGTGCATGTGCGTTCGAGAGATGGTGCGGAGGGTCTGGCATTTACGAATGGGCGGGCGCAACATGTGTATCCTATTCTCAACAAATTGGTAATTCCCTATTTTATTGGCAAAGACGCCCGCGATCTCGAAGACCATCTGTGGGGCGTGTACCGCCACAGCAGCAATTACAAATTGCAGGGGTTGGCTTTCTGGTGTTGTGTGGCGTGGGTCGAGATGGCGCTGTTGGACTTGCTCGGTCGGGTTGCACAAAAGTCGATTCCCGAGCTTCTGGGCGGCGTTGTGCGCGAGTGGGTTCCCTTTTATGTTGCGAGCGGACGCAGGGATAGCACACCGGAAGAAGAGGTGGTTTATTTACAGAATCTGATAGACGAGACGGGTGCGCCAGCCGTGAAGTTTAGAATTGGTGGGCGCATGAGCAAAAACGCAGATGCCATGCCCGGGCGAACACCAAATTTGATCGCGTTATCTCGCAAGGTACTCGGTGATGCAATTGATATTCACGCGGATTCCAATAGTTCTTACGATCCGCCGCAGGCGATTGAAGTGGGACGCATGCTCGAAGATATTGGAGCTGTTTATTTTGAAGAACCATGTCCGTTTGATCACCTTGAGGATACAAAGATCGTTGCCGATACACTGGATATTCCCGTTTCTGGAGGCGAGCAGGAATTCAGCGACCGAAGGTTTCGATGGATGATTGCCAATCGCGGTGTGGATATTGTGCAGCCCGATCTGCATTATTACGGAGGGCTTATTCGCTCGACGCGTGTTGCGCGAATGGCCGCTCTGGCCAGGATGCCGACGACCGTACATATTTCTGGTGGATTTGGGTTTATTTATATGCTTCACTTTGCCGCATGTACACCGGATATAGGTCGATATCAGGAATACAAAAGGGGAATTGAAAAATACCGCGAGTGGTTTGATCCCGCACTCGAGATTCGAGATGGAAAGATGAGCATTCCCAAAGGACCAGGATGTGGGATTGTGGATATTCAGTCTATTATTGACGGTGCAGATTGCTTATAGGACTACCAATCATGGAAATGGCACAGCATGGGGGACCGCCGCTACGCGATGTGGTGGCGGCGAGGCGCTCGCAAAGGGAGACGCGCCGAAATAGCTGGTTGCTGGTGATCAATGGTGGTATGGTGATGATGGCCTACACGTTTATCAGCGCCGATCTGGTGATGCCAGCATTTGTGCAAACGCTGACCACGTCCAGTATTCTGGTCGGGATGGCTGGCGCGCTTATGAGAATGGGATGGGCCTGGCCTCAGGTCTTTATTTCTCGAATTATCGAACCCAAACCCCGAAAGATGCCTTTGCTGATCTGGGCGGGTATGGCTCGAAGTGCGATGTGGATTCTGGTGGGTGTGATGACCATTTTTTTTGGCGGGCAAAATCCCGCATTTTTTTTGTTTTTATTTATGATATTTTACGCTTTGGGAACGTCGCTGATGGGCGTGATGAATGTGCCGTGGATGGATTTGATGGGCAAGGCGATTCCCGCGTCGCATCGGGCAAAAGTTTTTGCTCTGCGCCGATTTTCAGGCGGTGTGATGTCCATGGTTGCGGGATTTCTCATTTCCTATATTTTGAGTGCGCAAAGCGGTCTCTCTTTTCCGAATAATTACGCGGTATTATTTATGCTCTCTGGTTTTGGCACCGCGCTGGCTGTGCTGACATTTGGCATAATCCGCGAACCCATTGAAAAGCGCACGCGCGCACAGCTTTCTCTGAAAAATTATTTGATCAGTGGCCTGAGCCTGATGAAAGATGATGTGAATTTCAGGCGTTTGTGTATGGTGCAATTTTTGTGGGGTTTTAGCATGATGGGCGGGCCGTTTTACGTGCCTTATGCAATTTCCGGTCTGGGCATAGGGGCGGTTTATATTGGGTTTTATGTGATCGCTATGCAGTTTAGCTCGGTTTTTTCAAATGTGGCGTGGGCATGGGTTGGGCGTTACAAGGGGAATCAGGCGTTGTTTTTGTACGGTACCTGCTTGCTCGCGCTATCTATTCTGATTCCGATATGTATCGTGTATGTGCCTGATCGGACCTTCTGGTTCTGGGGCACAGAGGTGAATTTGAGGGTTGTTGTGTATGCATTTACGTTCATTTTTTCCGGCGCGGCACAAAGCGGCATGTATTCGGGGCGCATGACGTATGTCCTCGATATTGCGCCTGCTGACCGACGGCCGACCTACACCAGCTTTATGAATATGTTTATGTTTCCGCAAGGCTTGTTGCCCATGCTGGCCGGGTTGCTGGTCGCGTGGATTTCCTATCAGAATTTGTTTCGCATTTCCCTGCTATTTATCCCATTTGCCGCAATACTCGCCTATCAGTTAAAACCGGTTATTCACAGTGAGGAATGAATTTCTTCAACGAGGTCTTCTGCCGGATAGGTGAGGATTTCTGCAAGTGTGGGGTGGTAATGCGGGATGCTCATGAGATCGTGTACTGTGCCGCGAAAGTGCATGATGGCGATGAGTTCGTGAAAAAGTTCGCCAGCTTCTGGACCAACGATATGTCCGCCGATGATTTCGCCTGTTTCGGGATGGCAGAGAATTTTGACAAATCCATGAAGTTCTCCCAGAACCATGGATTTGCCGTGGTCGTCAAAGGGGTAGGACGCAACGCGATAAGGGATGTTTTGCTCGCGGCATTCTTTTTCGGTGAGGCCTACAGACGCAAATTGCGGATCGGTGAAGACCACTTCGGCTTTGAGCCTGTAGTCAATGCGTTGCTGTTGGGTTCCTTCAACCGCGTTGTGACCGGCTATCTCCCCTTGCTGAACGGCGATGTGTACGATTTCGTATAGTCCCGTGCAATCGCCCGCTGCATAAATATTGGGCGCGTTGGTACGCATGTGATGATCCACGAGAATACGTCCGCGCTCGACGATTACGCCGGCACTTTCAAGTGCGAGTGATTGGATGGCGGGCACACGTCCCAGGGCATGGAGAATTATGTCTGCTGAAACGCGACGGAGTTTGCCACTGTGGTGAAAATGGGCGACTTTGGCGTTGTTTTTGGTTGTAAATTTTTGCAATTGGGTATCGGTAAAGACTTTCATGCCTTCTTCTCTGAAGCGGGCTTCCACCGGACGGGCGAGGTCTTCGTCTGTGGTGCTAAAAATGTGATGGCTGCGCTGTATAAGTGTGGTGTGCGTTCCCAGACGACAGAAGAATTGCGCAAATTCCGTTGCGACAGGTCCGCCGCCCAGGACGATCATCGATTCTGGCAGTTCCCGCAGTTCAAGTGCTTCATCACTGGTGATATAACCGACTTCTTCCAGGCCGGGAATGGCGATATCGGCAACGGTTGATCCCGTGCTTATGATGAAACTTCGCGCGGTTATATTTTGTTTTTCCACTGTGATGGTGTTGCGATTGACAAACTGCGCCGCGCCGTTGATGAGCGTAAATCGCGGATTGCGCAGCTGTTCGATGCGATAGTCTGCAAATTCATTGACGAGTGCGCGTTTACGGTCGTTGATTTCGTCGAGATTTGCGTGCAAATTAGAAGCGCGCAGGCCAAATTCTCTGGCGCGGCGCATTAAGGACATGACGTCGGATGAGCGCAGAATGGTTTTGGTGGGCATACAGCCGCGCAAGATGCACAGACCACCGAGAGGCCCTTTGTCGATGATGGCAACTTTTGCACCGAGTTCTTGTGCCGTGCGCGCAGCGGCGTATCCCGCACTTCCGCCGCCTATGACGATGACATCGTAATCCATGGTGTTTTCCTTACAGATAAAAGGTGAGACGTAAAATTAAGACGACCCAATCTCTCCCCTATTTCACCTTTTCTGTCTTACCTCGGAGAGTGTTTGGATGTGCTGACAACTTAAAATGTCTCTATGATTTGAGCAAGGAATTTGGAGGTTTTTATGCATGATCTCGTGAATGGTATTGCGCCGACAGAGGCGGGCGAACAGGAGCGGTTGATTCAGGTTCGCGATTTGAGAGAGACGACGCAACGGCTTTATGAAGCGGTTGGCGTGCCGAGGGCAGATGCGCGGTTGATGGCCGATTTGCAAGTTGAGACAGATGTGCGCGGCGTTCATTCACACGGTACGCGTGCTGTGCCGGGTTACTTAAAGCGCATTCAAACGGGTCACACAAATCCAAAACCCGAAATTCGCGTTGTCCGCGAAGGACCCGCGTCGGCAACGGTAGATGGCGATGGGTGTTTGGGACATCTGGCATCTTATCGGGCGATGCAACTGGCAATTGCAAAAGCAGATAAACTGGGGATTGCTGCGACAACAGTTATAAACAGCCGTCACTACGGCGCAGCGGCCTGTTATGCGACGATGGCATTGGACTGGGATATGATCGGTTTTTGCGTGTCGAGTAGTAGTCGGGGCGTGGCGCCTTATGGCGGGATAGACAGGTTGTTGGGCAATCACGCGCTGGCTTATGCGATTCCGGCGAATCGGGAATATCCCATTGTTCTGGATATGGCGACGGGGCGGTCCGCCTGGGGTCGGGTGGGCACTATGCGTTTGTACGGACGAAAATTAGATGGCGAGTGGGTGTTAGATGAGGATGGACAGGTGACTGATGATCCCGGTCGCGCGCACGCGCTGGTAGCTCCTGGTGGTGCAAAAGGATCGGGGCTAAATGTGGTGATGGATGTTTTGAGCGGTATTCTGCCTTTTTGCCTGGCAACGGTAAATCGGGAAGATGAATATCAGGGACAGCGACGGGCCAGTCACTTTTTTCAGGCGATCAAGATTGAGACATTTTGCGATGTGTCTGATTTTAAACTGGAAGTTGATCGAATGATTCAGGCGATTCGGACTTCTCGTCCAAAGGAAGGTGTGGATCGCATTTACGTGCCAGGTGAGATTGAGTGGCTTAAAAAGGCAGCGTGGGAAAAGACGGGGATTCCGATGCATAAAACCCATGTGGAAGGTTTGGAAAAAGCGGCTGAAGAATTGGGTGTAGAGGTGGTGTTTTGATGGGGGAAGTCCGAGATTTTCAGATGGTAGAGAATAATAAACCATTAGTCTCAATTATCATCCCCCATTATTTGGGGGATATTCTTTCCGAATGCCTGGCATTTGTCTATGCGCGGACATTGGATATTCCTTTTGAAGTTATTGTAGCAGACGATCAGCCTTATCCCGATGGCAGCCTGGACAGGGCATTGGAAAAGTTTCCGGATATTCGCATTGTGAAAACGGGTGGGGGAAATGGGAAGCCGAGCAAGGGGATGGGTGCCGGGTGCAACCGGGGTTTGGAGGTTGCAAAGGGGACGTATGCGATGTTGTTGAATTCGGATGTGGAGGTGGGCGAAGGGTGGTTGCCGCCGCTGATTGATGCCCTGAAATCCGATTCCGTAATTGGGGCGTGTCAGTCCAGGGTGCGGTCATTGCAGAATCGGAAAATGTTTGATTATGGCGGGGCTGCTGGCGGGCTGATGGATAAGTGGGGATTTACGTTTTGTCAGGGCAGGATATTTGAATTCGTCGAAGAAGATATGGGGCAATACAATCACCCCCGCGATATTTTTTGGGCTATTGGGGGGGCTATGTTTTTGCGTATGGATTGTCTCGATAAAACGGGATTGATCGATGAGGGTTTTGTAATGCATATGGAAGAGATCGATTTGTCCTGGCGGTTTCACCTTGCGGGGTATCGCATCGTCTATGTGCCCGATTCTCTCGTATATCACTACGGTGGATTTACGCTGGGTGCAGAGAGTTATAGAAAAGCGTATTTGAATCACCGCAATCAACTCGTGATGTTGTTAAAAAATTTTTCCCTTTCGCGGCTGTTGTATAAATTCCCGATTCGCATCGCTATGGAACTGGCAAATTTGGGGTTGTTGCTAAAGGGTCATTGGAAACATCCCGTTGCGGCAATAGCTGGCCTTTTATGGGTGTTGCTGCATCCGTTCAATATCTTGCGGCGACGGCGCGAAGCCCAGCGGTTCAGAAGCGTGGGAGATGATGAGATTGAACGGCGTCTTTTCAAGGGATCAGTCGTTTATCACTATTTTATTCGCGGTGTCAAAACCGTTCGCGAAATAGGAGCGTGAGGTGAAAGCAATCGGTCTCATGTCTGGAACTTCTGCCGATGGAGTGGATGCCGCGCTTGTGGAGATCGGCGAATCTGATCTGTGTCTGCTCGGGTATGTCGAGGTTCCTTTTCCCCAGGATGTCAGAAGGGAGATTTTGTCACTTTGCGAAAATGGACGGGTCGATGCAATCTGCCGCCTGGATGCCGCGCTTGGGGAATGGTTTGCAGAGGCGGCTCTGCGCGTGTGCAAGGAAGCTAATGTCAGCGCGGGACAAGTCGATGTGATTGGATCGCACGGGCAGACGATTCACCATTTGCCCACACTCGCAGTGGTTGCTGGCAAGAGGGTGAGATCAACGCTGCAAATTGGCAGTCCTTCGGTGATTGCAGAGCGCACGGGAATCACGACGGTATCGGATTTTCGATCGCGGGATATGGCTGTGGGAGGACAGGGAGCACCGCTTGTCCCGCTGGTGGATTATCTGTTGTTTCGGTCTGAGTACGCGGGACGTGCGATGCTCAATATCGGCGGTATTGCCAATGTCAATATATTGCCTGCAAACTGTGGCGTGTCAGATATTTTTGCATTTGATACAGGCCCTGGCAATATGGCCATTGATGGGGTTGTGCAGGCGATAACGCGCGGTAAACAGAGTTTCGATAGGGATGGCGCCCTTGCGGGCAAAGGCGAGGTGTGTGAAGATCTTTTGGATGTGCTTATGGCGCATCCTTTTTTGGATCTGGAGCCGCCCAAATCAACGGGGCGAGAGGATTTTGGAGCCGATATAGTTCAGAAAATTCTCGATTGGGAGGGAAAACGGGAGGATCTCGTGCGTACGGCAGTACAGTTCACGGTGGAAAGCATTGTGCATGGGCTAAAACGATTTGTTTTGCCCAGATGTGAAATCCACGAGGTGATAGCAAGTGGGGGAGGGATCAAAAATCCGGTTATGATGGATCTTTTAGATCGGGCACTGGGAAATATAGAATTCAAGCGATTGGATGATATAGGAATGGCATCCGAGGCTAAAGAAGCTATTGCATTTGCGATTCTGGCCTGTCAGACTATGAATGGACAATCTGGCAATGTGCCGAGTGTAACTGGTGCAGATAAACAGGTGGTATTAGGCTCTATTACGCCAGGTGAGAGGGTGGTTCAACCATTTAATCTCAAGTTGTTGGGAACATCATTGCATTGATGATACTGGCGCAGTGGTACACCGTTGCGTATATTTCTTTTTATGATGTCGGTTTGGATGACCGAGGAAAAAGCTATGATTTTTGACATCTTACTCATTGTGACAGGAGGGGCGTACATCGCCAGTGCGCTGGGTTATGCATTGGACTTTCACCAACCCAAAACGTACTGGCGTGTTCTGAGCACCTGGGGGATATGGGGCGCATGGTGTGTGCACACTGTGCTTTTGGTCGTTATCACAATTTCTGCTGGCGAGGTACCTTTGACCAGTCAGGTCTTGCCATCGCTGTGTGCGTGGTTAGTTGTGGTTGTCTATATTTACCTGGAAGTGAGTACGCGAGATCGGTCTTTGGGTGTGCTGATTGTGCCTATTGTCGTGGTTTTGCACATTTTGACGCTTACAAAATTGTTGGGTACTGAGGATATTCAGGTCACGGGATATAGCGGCGGATGGTTTGAACTACATGTGCTGGCTTATGGCCTTGCGTACACGGCTTTTGCGATTTCCTGTGTTGGAGGTGTGATGTATCTGATGCTTTTGAGCGAAATTCAGGCCAAGCATTTTGGTTTTTTTTATTCCCGCCTGCCTTCACTTGAGGTATTGAATCAGATCACTAACCGCGCTGCCACTTTTGGGTTTGTCTTTTTGACGGGCGGAACTATTGCCAGTTCGGTGTGGGCATTTCAACATCTTTCGCAGTTTTCTGTATGGCGCGAGCCGGTGTTTTTGCCCGTTCTGATTGCCTGGGTTATTTATGCGGGCAATCTCGCCGCACGGTGGTGGGGCGGTTGGCAGGGCAAACGAGCGGCTTTTCTGTCTATCCTGGGTTTTGTCCTCGTGATTCTGGCATTTCCCGTTATGGGCGTTCTGTTTTCTGGTCCCCACAATTTAGGACCTTGAATCATGTGCTATCCCGTGTTTTTGAAATTGGAAGATGAATTGTGTGTTGTGGTTGGGGCGGGTCGCGTTGCCGAACGCAGAGTGCGTGGGCTTTGTGAGGCGAAGGCGCGAATTCGCGTTGTGGGTATAACAGCGACTGAGGGCATTTTGAAATTGGCCGATGGAGGTGTGATCCATCTCTATCAGCGGTCATTTGAGCCTGGTGATTTGGACGGTAGCGCGCTCGTGATTGCCGCGACTGATCAGGTAGATGTCAATCGGGCGGTGCAGGCGGCAGCGAAATGTCGGGGGATTTTGTTTTGCGGTGCAGATCGACATACAGATAGCGATTTTATTGTGCCTGCAGTTGTGCGGCGCGGTGACTTACAGGTGGCGATTTCCTCCGGCGGCAAAAGTCCTGCTTACACTGCGTTGTTGCGCCGAGAAATTGAGGCATTTTTGGATGACGGACACGCGGGATTACTGGATTTGATGGCGGAATTAAGGCGCAGAGTTTATGCGCGATTTCCCAATGCGCCAGAGCGTCGGGAAGCGTTCTGGCAACAGTTGGTGACAGATGATACACTTGCCCTTGCACGCAGTGGCAAGTGGGCTGAAATTGAGGAGCGGATTGACGTATGTCTCTCGTTGTAATTGGGCTGAGTTACCGCACGGCACCTGTTGAAATTCGAGATGGAGTAGCGGTCTTGCCCCAGGCTCTGGATGCGGTTCTCCAATACTTTTCCAGTGTATCTGAGATCGTCGAATGCGCGGTTTTATCGACGTGTAATCGGTCGGAAGTCTATTGCATTACGACGGATATTCACGCTGCTCGCACGGCTGTGATCTCCGGGTGGAGCAAGCAAAGCGGATTGGATGCCGACGCCCTGGGACAGCACACGGTTGTCTATCGCGATGCAGAAGCCGTGCGTCATCTTTTCAGGGTCGCCTGTGGGTTGGATTCTATGGTCATGGGCGAGCCACAAATTGCCGGTCAGGTGAAAGAGGCCGGGGCTGCTGCACTATCTATGGGAACGAGCAAAGCCGTGCTGAATCGATTATTTCGCGCTGCGACTGAGGTTTCAAAGCGGGCGCGCACTGAAACGGAGATTGCAACGGGTGCAGTTTCCGTCAGTTTTGCAGCGGTGGAACTCGCAAAGAAAATTTTCGGTAATCTCGAAGGGCATACAGCTCTGGTGCTCGGCGCTGGCGAGATGAGTGAATTGACGGCGCGGCACCTCGCTGACAATGGCGTGAAGTCTTTGCTGGTGACGAGTCGCACGTTAGCAAGGGCGCAAAATTTGGCAGTGCGCGTGGGTGGTCGCGCCATTTCCTGGGACGATGGGATAGGAAATTTGCACGGGGCAGATGTTGTTATCAGTTCCACGAGTGCGGAAACTTATGTTCTGGAATGCCACCATGTGGCAGCGGCGATGCAAAAGCGCAATAATCGCTCGATGTTTTTGATCGATATTGCCATGCCGCGCGATATCGATCCGGCAGTTGGTGATCTTTACAATGTATTTTTATACGATCTGGACGACCTGGAGTCTGTTGTTGGCGCGAATTTGGAGAAGCGGAAAATTGAGGCGGATAAAGTCAGTGCAATTATAGAAGAAGAGGTGGAGAATTTTTCTGCGTGGATAAATTCCCTATCGGTTGTTCCCGCAATAGTGGCGCTGCGTGGGCATTTTCAATCTTTTATGGATTCGGAACTCGCGCAGGCCAGGCTCAGTGAATTTTCAGATGAGCAACGCGCTCAAGTTACCAATTTGATGCGCCGGTTTATGAATAAGGTGCTGCACAAACCGGTGACGCGCCTTAGAGAGGCTGGCGAGGAAGAAGATGGCGGGGCTTATGTGGCGGCGCTTTCCTATTTGTTTGATCTGGTGGTTGAAGACATAGAAAGTGAAAAGGTGCACGGGTCATGAAGGTGGTTATTGGCAGTCGGGGAAGTGCGCTGGCCTTGTGGCAGGCCAATTGGGCAAAGAGAAAGCTGGCGATCGCATACCCCGATCTCAGCGTCGAGATTGAGGTGATCAAAACGGAGGGAGACCGACTCTCAGAAATGTCTCTGTCTCAGATTGGTGGCAAAGAGGTGTGGACAAAGGAGATTGAGCAAGCGCTACTGTCGGGCAGTATTGATCTGGCGGTTCACAGTTTGAAAGATTTGCCGACCAGGTTGCCAGAGGGATTGGTTTTGGGTGCGATAAGTGCTCGCGAAGATGTGCGAGATGTGTTGGTCAGCAAGAATAATCGGGTGTTTTGGGATTTGCCGGAAGGGGCGACGGTTGCCACGAGCAGTTTGCGGCGACAAGCACAGTTGAAACACGTGCGGCCGGATTTGAATTTTGTGGCGATTCGAGGAAATGTGGATACGCGCGTCAAAAAGCTCGAAACGGAAAATTTGGATGGTATTATTTTAGCCGCAGCGGGTTTGATGCGATTGGGATTGGGAGATCGCATTGCGGATTTTATCGACCCGAATATCTGTTTGCCCGCGCCCGGGCAGGCCGCGCTGGGGATAGAAATACGAGAAGGGGATGAGCGGATTACAGATCTCGTCGGCGTTTTGAATTGCGCTGAAACGCAACAAGCTGTTACGGCAGAGCGCGCGATGCTGGCGGCATTGGGGGGAGACTGTAGCGTTCCAATTGGAGGATACGCGGCCTTTGACAAGGCTTCTATTGACGTTCTGTGGCTAAAGGGCGTTGTTGCCACCCCCGATGGGCGTCAGGTGATGTCAGAGAGGGCAGAAGGACAGGCATCATCTGCCGAGCAGTTGGGCGAGCGCGTTGCGAAGGGGTTGCTCGGGCAGGGGGCGAGGAATATCCTGGATCACGATGGGAGCGTGCGGTGAGCGAATTTGAACCGCCTGTTTACGAGGCAGGGGCATTTTGGAGACAGGTGAAACGCGGTGTTTCGCGGCTGGTGTTACCGGATGATGTGTCGGATCCAAAGAGCGAGGCAGTTGCCTGGCGCGCCTGGCATACCTATTTGGCAGGTAGAGCCCAACCGACGTGGCATTTCGATTCGGAACGATTCGGTGACGCCATGCGAACGCACTGGCCGGGATTGTCACGGGTCTGGATTGAGGAGTCGGATCGGCTGATTGATGGAAAAATGGTGTATGGAGAATCCACGGTGCCTTATGTGCCGGGGGTCGGGCTGGATTGGAGCGCGAATCCAGGTCGGACGATGAACTGGGGTGGGTTGCATTATATGTTTTTCGTCAGATGGCCGATACGGGCGGCGATGTTGACCGGCGAGGGGAAATATGTGCGGGTGGTTGCGGATTGCGTGCAGAGCTATCTCGACCAGATCGATGATATTCGCGACGAGGCACTGGTGTTGAAGCGCGGAGTGAGGCCGGGTGGAATTTATGCGGTTTGGAATACGTTGTCCGTCGGGTTGAAGCTGAAGGCTTTGGGAGAAGCGCTATATGCGCTACGCGCCCATCCGGATTGGACGGTGGCAGATTGCCGGGCAGCATCTATCCTGATCTGGCGTCTGGCGCAGCATCTACATGGACAAGTGGCTTCACAGACCGCAGTGGCGTGGCAGCAACAGCTAAATTTCATTGCTTCGGGTAGCGGAGGAATGGGCGGCGTCGGAGCGTTGCTCCCGGAATGGGAGGCTGCTGAGGATTGGCTGGAGACGGGGCGACAGATTCAGGAAGTGTTGCTTTTGAACCAGGTCTATCCCGATGGGTTTCAGAAGGAAATATGCACGCAATATCACAAGACGGTCATCCGGTCATTTGCAACCCTACAGATGATTCTGGCCCGTCGTGGGCTACCCAACTTCTACGATACCGAGCCTTTTCGTACGCGGTTTTTGGCGATGCACAGGTTTCTGGCTGAGATTCTGACACCGGATGGTTTTACGCCAGCTATTAATTCGGCGGTGTATGCACAGGATTGGCCCGCATTTTTGGCTTCTGGAAATACTTTCTTCAAAGATCCGGTGCTTCAGTGGCATATCGACCGCGGGTATCATCCCCAATTTGTGCCGGTACAGAAGGGGGGAGTGGGGTGGGGTAACACAATATTGAACGATCTGTGCATTCCGAATCCGGCAGGTGAGTTGCAAGGATCACCTGCACCGGTTTCGCGACTGTTTCCCGATTCGGGCATCGCCGTGCTTCGCGACGGATGGGACCGCGAGGCGAACGTCCTAGTCCTGGATTTCGGGCATCCTGAAGGCGGGCATGCTTACGGGGCGCAGGCTTCGTTTTCAGCCTGGGTGAAGGGTCGTCCGGCGGCCCTGTCTCCGGGGTCTCCATTTGCATATAGCGACCCGGATTATCGCACCTGGTATTACAGCACGCGGGGGCAAAATACGGTCTGGATTGACGAAGATGATCAGGATCTCTGGCGCCCGGGTGAAAAACGAAGAATATGGGGGCGGTTGCTCGATTGGCGAGAGGAAGAAGCGGAGACGTATGTACGCATCTCCCACGAAGGATATCTGCGTTCGAAGGGGGTACGGCACGAACGTACGGTTCTGTTAAAAAAGAGAAACTATTTTCTGATTTACGATCTGCTGGATGCCGCGGAAAGTGAGGTTGCGCACACGCTTCGCTGGACGCTGCGTTGTCCAGACGAGTTGCGTGAGGTAGAAAATCGGACGATAGTAAGCGTTGGTGATCCAGGTATCAAGCTGGCACCCGCGTGGTCGGACGCGATTTGCGATGTGGAGATCGGTTGGGGACCGAGCATGGTTCCATTGACCTATCAACCGGATATGTCGGCACAAAAAGCGCAGGTCTGCCACGTCCGGTTCGTGCAGGAGATTGATGCCGGGGCGCAGGCGCGGTTTCTGGTGTTGATGATCTCAGGGGAATGTCAAGACGGAGCGGTTCAAGGCGAGGTCGTTGACGGTAGAATTGAGGCTACCGTTACGGCGTGGGGGGAAACAGAGCGCATTGTTCTGAGCTGAGAGCTATTCATGCAAACTGGATATGTATATCTCATAGGTGCCGGGCCGGGCGATCCGGAACTGATAACTGTGAAGGGCCTGCGCCTTGTTCGGGAAGCCGATGTGATTTTGTATGATGGGTTGGCGAATCCCGAATTTTTGAAGGAAGTGCGGCGGGAATGCGAGTGTATCAATGTGGAAAAGCGCCCGGGTTTTCAGCGCGTGCAGCAAGATGAGATTAACCAGATGATGGTCGATTTTGCCCAAAAAGGGTTGATGGTGGTCCGATTAAAGGGAGGCGATCCCATTGTTTTTGGGCGCGGTGGCGAGGAAGCTGAAGTTCTGAGAGACAATGAGATTCCGTTTGAGATTGTGCCGGGTATTACCAGTGCAATAGCAGCACCCGCTTATGCAGGTATTCCCGTGACGCATCGCGGTATATCCCCACATGTGACGATTGTAACGGGAACAACGGCTTCGCTTGAAGGAGAAGGAGAAATTGATTGGGAGGGATTGGCAAAAGTCGGTGGCACGCTCCTGATTTTGATGGGCACGCAAAAACGCAGTGAAATTGCCCGACGCCTCATCGCGGGGGGACGCCCGCCTGAAACACCCGTTGCAGCCATACAGTGGGGATCTTTGCCATTGCAACGGACTGTGAGGACGACGTTGGGGGAGATGGACGTGGTCGAAATGACCAATCCCGCGGTCATTGTCGTTGGGAAGGTCGCGGCGATGGATCTGGATTGGTTTGAGGCTAAGCCCTTGTTCGGCAAAACGATTGCTATGACGCGGGCGCGCACGCAGGCGAGTGAATTGGTACAGATGCTGCGGGCGTTGGGGGCGCAAGTGCTGGAAGTGCCGACGATTGCATTTTCGGAACCCGATAATTGGTGTGATGTCGATGATGCCATTGCAGATATTCATTCTTATGATTGGCTTGTTCTGACGAGTACAAACGGAACCGATCGCTTTTTTGAGCGTCTGTTTAAGCAAGGCCGCGATATACGCGCATTGGGTGAGGTAAAAATTGCGACTATTGGCGCGGCGACATCGGCACGGGTGCGCGAGTGGCGTCTCAATGTAGATCTCGAAGCGGTGAATCGCACGTCAGAAGGCTTGCTCGCGGCTTTTGGTGCAGATCTTTCGGGACAGCGTTTTTTGCTGCCTCGTCCTGAAGAATCTCGGGATGTGCTCGCTAATAAGCTCTTGGAACGCGGCGGGGAAGTTCGTGAAGTTGTTGTTTACAAAACGGTTATGCCCAAATGCTTACCCGAAAAATTTTTGCAATTGTTAGAAAAAGAGGCGATTGATCTGATCGCTTTTACGAGCTCTTCTACGGTTGTAAATCTGGTGAGTCTATTGAAAAAGACACAGCAAAACTGGGAATACTTGCCAGCGGCGTGTATCGGTCCCATCACAGCCCAAACAGCAGCTTCACAGGGATTTGATGTGGTTGTCGAACTCGATGAAACATCGGTATCTATTTCTGGTCTTGTAAAAGCAATTGTAACATATTTTAAATAAAAAATGCGGTTGACATACATGCTGGTAAGTAGTAGATTTATATAGATGAAGTGCAAACACTTTCATACAACAGGAGGAAGCGTCATGAAACGTTTGATTATTGCGACATGTTTAGGGCTAGGACTGGTCGGCTCTGCCATTGCTGGACCCCTGACACAGGGGATAGAATTTACAGGCGGCGAGAATAGTCTGGCAGGCCTGGTGCTGCAACGCACGCAAAATATTGTTGCTGAGGATGGCGTTTTGAAGCTGCAGGTCTCTATCAATTACGCGCAGAAATTGAAGGGGTATGGCTTTGTGCTGCAGTACGATCAATCCAAGTATGAATTTGTCGAAGCGCGCCAGGTTGATCAAAATTTGCTCGATGCGAACAGCGGGCAACCCGCGCTGTTTCTCGCGTCTAACAAGACGCCAGGGCAAGTGGCTGTTGGCGCGATGAAGGTCGATGGTCAAGCTGTCAGTGGCGATGGCACTCTGGTCGAGTTTACGTTCAATACCACACACACACCACTTGCCTCTGATTTTCAGATTCTCGACGGGGTAATGGTCGATTTAGCTGGCGGTATTGATGCGATTACCAATATTGAAATTGGTGCCCTTGAGCCCATGCCCCAGGATTATGCCCTCGAACAAAATGTACCAAATCCTTTTAACCCCTCCACGACTATTGAATATCGGTTGCCGGAAGCCGGTGATGTCCAACTGGTGATCTACAATCTGCTCGGACAAGAAGTTCGCACCTTAGTTCAAGAAACACTGGATGCGGGTTTTCACTCGGTCGTTTGGGATGGCACAGATGAATTTGGCAAGCAAGTCGCCAGTGGTATTTATATTTATCGCATGAGTGTGGGCGATTTTTCTCAAGTTCAGCGCATGATGTTGCTGAAGTAATGGCGCATTCGAATTCTTTTCGAGGCCGCTTCTTTTGAGGCGGCTTTTCTTTTTGTGGAGGGAATGTCATGATTCGCGTTGGACTGGTGGGCTATGGTTTGGGTGGAAAAGTCTTTCACGCACAATTGATTCAGATGGCACCCGATCTCGAACTCTACGCGGTTTGTTCGCGTTCATTAGAAAAACGCCAGGACGCAGAGGCCGATTTTCCACAGATCGTGACGTATGACTCTTTTGACGCGCTATTGACCGATGATAATATTGATCTGGTTGTGCTGGCGACACCGCACGATACGCATGCGCCGATGGCTATTCGGGCAATGGACGCGGGCAAGCATCTCGTAACAGATAAAATTATGTGTTTGAATGAGTCTGAAGCACTGGCTATGATTGAAGCGTCCGAGCGCAATCAGGTGCTTTTAAGTGTGTATCAGAATCGGCGCTGGGATGGCGATTTTTTGACGTTGCAACACATACTTGCAGAAGGGATATTGGGTGATATTTATACTATTGAGTCCAATATCACAACTTATGGTGGCCCGCATGTTGGGTGGCGTGCGTGGAAAAAATACGGCGGCGGCCGCGTTCTCGATTGGGGAGCGCATCTGGTGGATCAGGCTCTCAGGCTTTACGGTTCAACAGTAGAAACCGTTTTTGCCGATTTGCAATATCGCTATCCCAAAGACAAGGCCGATGTTGAGGCTCTATCTCTGATTCATCTGCGATTTGCAAACGGGGTGCGCTATTTTATCGAATTGGGAACCGCGTGGATGTATGCCAAGCCGCGCTATCATGTGCGCGGCTCGCTTGGTAGTTTTAGAAAATATGGCATAGATCCTCAAGAAGCGGCGATGAAGTCGGGGGTTTTTGGCGTACTCGTTCCAGAAGACCCTGCGCGTTATCAGTTGCGCGTTATCAATGATCGCGGACAAACTGTAGAACACCCCGTGTCGCCCCTGTTTGGCAGCTATCGCACGTATTACGACAATGTGGGCGCGGCACTTGTACATGGTGAAGAATTGCTGGTCAAACCGGAGGAGTGCCTGAAGGCTATTCGCGTGATTGATGCAATCAGGCTCTCGGCAGAACGAGAAGAGGTTGTCAAGCTGATATAGAGAAGGATATTTTTATGGTGTGGGGCATTGTATTATTTGTCATTTTTACGGGTTGTTATCTCGGGCAATGTGTTTCTTCTGGCCTGGGCGAAAAGCGCGGCTGGTCATTGCAGTGGATCTGCTGGCTGATCACGAGTATGACGATTCTGATCTGCTATTTCATTGTTTAGGACCGCCATCGTGTTGTTTTGCGAATTAAAACGCCATCTCGACAAACCCGATGAAACATACATGTGCGATTTGGTCGGGCGTGGCTCAGATTGGGTCGTCTTGTCCTATGTGTCAAACCAGGCCTGGAAAGTCGCTGGCACTCTCTTGCCTGCTGGTTCTCAAACGTTGGCTTTTTACCAAACGGACGTCGCCCATGTTCTATGGCGAATGTGTGCTCCTTCAGGTGATCTGAAGGGGCATTTATTTCATATTTGTCGAGATGTACGGGTGGAAGAACGCAGGGTCAGTTATCTGGATCTGCTTTTGGATATATGGATAAGTTCAGATGGCGTTGTCGAGATCTTAGACCGAGAGGACGTGGATGTGTGTTACAGGGAAGGCAAACTGTGTGAAGCTGACCTGAAGGCTATAGCGGCAGAAGAGAAACGGATTGTGGCACACTGGCCCGCACTGGTACGCGAGATGGACGCGCTTTTGAGCGACCTATAATGATTTCTTTTCTTCTTCGAGTAGTGGGATGAGTTCTCTGAGGTATTTGCGAAAATCTTTGGCAATGGCTGGATGGGTGAGGGAAAAGGCAACAGAGGTCTTGAGATATGACAGAAGATCACCCACCGTATGCCACTCTCCTTCGATGGCACATGCGTACACCGCCCGGGATTGGCTCATCAATTCGATGGCGTCGGTGAGTTGATATTCTCCATTTTCGGCTGGTTCGATCTGTTCGAGGAAGTCAAAGATTTCGGGTCCAAAGATATAGCGCCCAAGGGTTGCGAGATTTGATGGTGCTTTTGCCGGATCGGGTTTTTCAATGAGTCCCTCAACGAGATAGACATCGTTTATGCGCGTGCCTTTAATAACGCCATAACTGCTGATGCGTTCTTGTGGCACTTCTTTGACTGCGAGGATTGAGCTGTTGTACTTGTTATAGTGATCTATCATTTGCCCAATGCAAGGGCGCTCTGAAACGACGAGGTCGTCGCCGTAGAGAACGGCAAAGGGTTCGTTGCCAATATGTTTGCGGGCTTTGAGAACGGCGTGTCCTGTGCCTAACTGGTCTTTTTGTCGCACGTAATGGATGTCGGCCAGTTGTTCGATTCGATCGAGGGTTTCGAGCATTTTCCCATCTGCGCGTTCATGCAATGCATGGGCGATTTCGATATTGCGATCAAAATGATCTTCAATTGCGCGTTTTCCCCGGCCCGTGATGATCAGGATGTCTTCAATACCCGAGTTGACGAGTTCCTCAATGATGTATTGAATCGCCGGCTTGTCAACAATGGGCATCATCTCTTTGGGCAGGGCCTTGGTGGCGGGCAGCATGCGACTGCCGTGCCCCGCTGCGGGTATTACGGCTTTCCGAATTTTCAACAGGACCTCCAATGCCGGGATTTGTCAAACGATCTGGATGACAAATTTCAGATTGCCAGAAAGAAATGTCAAGAATATTTTCCCACAATATATCTTCTCTCGTTACTTGACTTTATTTTTTTAAAGCGTTATTATTCTGCATCTTCTCTCCTCCTTTTGCCACTTCTGTTAATTCTTCCCCAATTCAGAAGTTGTTTTCTCACTGCCATTCAACGTTTTTTTAATTTTTTTAACCAATTTTGCCGGATTGTTGTTCGTTTTATCGGTTCCGGTGGGAGATACTTCAGCTATGGCCTTTTGGTTTTCGAACTTGTTTTCTAATGATATTGGTATTGATCTGGGAACTGCCAATACACTGATTTATGTCAAAGGGCAGGGCATTGTGATCAATGAACCTTCAATTGTAGCCCTTGAACGTCATACGCGCAAGCCGCTGGCCATTGGTGCTCAGGCGAAAGAAATGCTTGGGCGCGAAAAACCAGATATAGAGGTGGTGCGCCCGCTTCGCGATGGTGTTATCGCCGATTTTGATGTGACTGAGGAAATGTTGCGCTTTTTTATTTCCAAAGTAAAAACAAACAAACTGCTGGTCAGACCGCGCGTTGTGATTTGTGTGCCTTCTGGTGTTACGCCTGTCGAAATGCGTGCTGTAAGCGAAGCTGCTGATCGCGCGGGTGCCCGTGAAGTTTATTTGATCAAAGAACCCATGGCGGCTGCGATTGGCGTTGGGTTGCCCATAGCGGATGCGGTGGGGTCTATGGTCGTTGATATTGGCGGCGGAACAACAGAGATTGCTGTGATTGCACTATCTGGTATTGTGACATCTAGATCGATTAAAACAGCGGGCGATGAATTGACAGAAGTCATAGTGCAATTTCTCAAACGCAAACACAATCTGCTGGTGGGAAACCGCAGTGCAGAACAAATCAAGTGCGCGATTGGCACTGCTGTGGGGCTCGATGAGGAACTGCAACATACGTGCCGAGGCCTGGAGATGGTACAGGCGATTCCCCGGGTTATTACTGTCCATTCGAAAGAAATCAGAGAGGCGCTGGCCGGTTCGGTAAATGAGATTGTTAATGCTGTACGCCGAACTCTCGAGCAGACACCGCCCGAATTGGCCGCCGATATTCTCGATAATGGCATCATTTTGACAGGGGGAGGGGCACTGTTGCGCGGGCTGGATCGGCGATTGGTCAATGAGACAGGCTTACCCGTTATGGTAGCCGATGATCCATTAACCTGTGTGGTGCGAGGTACGGGAAAAGTACTTGAAAATATCCAGGGATACAGAAACGTTTTGGAATAGCGATGCAACGAATTCGTGCTTTTTTGCGTGTTCGCCGTAAGGGCGTTGTGCTGGGCGTTGCGATTTTGACGTCGTTGATATTGATGTTGTTCGATTCCTCAATACAGGCGCGATTTACACACCGTGTTGTTTTTGGGTTCATGTCTATTGGGCACCGTATCTTTGCCTGGCCAATGGGAATTTCATCGCTGCGACACGAAAATGATGCTTTGCGCGATCAGAATTTGCGTCTTTCTCTCGAATTGCTCAAACTCAGAGAAGCCCAGCTTGAAAATACACGCCTCCATGCCTTATTGGATTTCAAGTCGGAGCAGGCGGCTGAAAAATCTTATGTCGCTGCACGGGTGATTGCACGCAATCCCGCGCGAAGTGCAAATACGATATTGATTGATGCCGGTACAGATGAAGGCGTACAGGTTCGTATGCCTGTTGTGACTGCGGATGGACTGGTAGGGCGTATCGTAGAAGTACACGGTTATACTGCTATCGTGCAATTGCTTATAGATCACAACTGTCGGGTCAGTGCTGTGGTGCAGCGACACAGCCGCGTAAATGGCATTGTGTCTTTTGAAGATGGCACATTCTATTTAAAAAATGTGTCGATGCGAGGGGATGTTAAAGTTGGGGATTTGATCGTATCATCCGGTTTGGGCAAACTCTTTCCAAAAGGACTTTACGTGGGGCAGGTCGTCAAAGTAGGGGATGAAGCACAGGGTTTGTTTAGAGAGGTTATTCTGACACCGGGCGTAAATTTCCACAATTTGGAAGAGGTCTTTGTGTTAAAGACCTCTTTGTAGATTAATGATTAAAGTTCATAATTGAATCGATTTTTTAAGTTCCCTGAGGGCAGTGCCTTCGGGGGATTTTTTGTAGTAGGTATCCAGTGGAAAGCAGCCCGATATCATGCCATTTCGGGGGGCTGTAGTGCAGTCGCTAAAGGTGCGACAGAGTTTGCGTCTGGACGCTTCGCCTTTTTGAAGTACATCTACGGGCAAATCGGGATAAGACAGTACCATACGCCCCAGACCGATAAAATCTACCTTGTCATCGCGCACAAGTGCCTGAGCAACGTGGGGTAGAAATTCCTGGAGGTAGGAATAGGCGGTACCGACGATGAGCAAATCGGAAAATTGTTTTTTGATTTGCGCGGTAATGCCAACTTGACGGGCAACGCCCACGAGGGGGTCTTCGGGGGGTTGATAGCCATCAGAGGGAGGGAAATAAGCAGGCCGCTGAATGTGGGGGTTGTAGTAAGGACTGCCTGCTGAGAGATTGACAAGCACAATATCGAGTTCGCGCAGCAATTCGAGGAAACGACAGGTTTCGGCAATATTTGCGGCGATGGGATTGTTTGCATCAATGCCAAAGCCGTATTTATAGGGTAGGCATTCGGAAAAATCCTCGGGAATACCGGGTCCGAGTTTTTTGCCTTCGGATTGTTCGGGGTCGGGATAAAAAGGCACAAAGTCGAATGCGCTGAGGCGCACACCTATTTTGAGGCCAGGACAAGCGCTGCGAATGCCCGCGACGATTTCGCGAAGGAATCGGGTTCGGTTTTCAAATGAGCCGCCATAAGGTCCCGGTCGGGTAAAAGCACTCAAAAATTCGTGACCGATATAACCGTGGCAGTGTTTGACATCGACAAACTGATATCCGAGGTCATACGCCATACGTGAGGCACTGCAATAGTCGTCAATCAGGCTTTTGATTTCGCTATCGGATAGCACGGGATCGTCCGAGTCAATGCCAAATTTGCGGTCGAGAATCGGATGGCGATACACAATGCGGGGTTCGAGTTTGATTTTATCATTGGGTCTGCAAAAACGCCCCGAGTGGGTCAGTTGAAGGCCGATGAGCAAGTCATCGGTGCTGCCGATGTGTTCTCGGTGTGCCGATAGGAGTTCTTCGCGGAGTTTGCCCAGGCCAACTTTGGTATGTTCGGCTGCAAAGAGTTGATTGGGGTTTGCGCGTCCTTCATGGCGCACTGCAACGGCTTCGCCGCCCCATATTAATTTTGCACCACTAAGGCCAAAGTTGTGCCATCTCCGGAGGGTATATTCCGAGGGATTGCCATCAATTCCGCCATCCCAGCCCTCCATGGGGTGGATGCAAAAGCGATTGCCAATGCGAAAGCCCTGACAATCGCTTATTTGGGCAAGCGGAGATTCTGGTGCTTTGAGAATTTCGTCATCGCAAGGCAGGTCGATTCCGAGGTCGTTGACATGTGCTTTGAATGATTCGACGGTTTTGTGATGTCCGATGCGCTGGTATTTTGCCAGAGGCATTGGCACTCCTTGGGCGAAATGGTTTGCATTATATGCCTTAGAAAGCTATGAATATACCAAAGGATGTTTTGGGAAGCAATGTTTCTGAAAGGAGTAACTATGGCAGTAGAGAATTATGTGCAGATTGTGGTGCCAGGCGATGAGCCGGTACAGATTGCTGGATCACCTCATCTCGAACGATTGGCAAGCTATGGCGATGTGACGCTTTACGATACGCGACCCGAGTCAGTAAAGGAAAAGGTCGAACGCGTAAGGGACGCCGATGTGATTATGAACACACGCGGTGCTGTGACGTGGGGCGAGCAAGAGTTCAGTCAATTGCCAAAGTTGAAAATGGTTACGACGTGTTCTATTGGCACAGATATGTTTGATTTGGAGGCTGCAAAAAAACGTGGGATTGTGATATGCAATCAGCCTGGAAGAACAGCACCGGTTGTGGCAGAGCATATGTTTGGGCTGATGTTCGCCGTTGCAAAACGCGCTGCATATTTAACCACAGAGATGAAAAAAGGCGGCTGGCCCCGGCGGGATAATGTAATGCTTCAAGGCAAGACCCTGGGGATTATTGGCGCGGGCAATATCGGTGCTGAGATGGCGCGACTCGCTCAGGCGATTGGGATGGAGGTGATTGCGTGGACATTTCATCCGTCATCTGAACGGGCGGAAAAACTCGGCGTGCGTTTTGTGGCGTTAGATACACTGCTCGAGATTTCTGACGTAGTCAGTTTGCATGTGGCGTTGACAGATGATACCAGGGGGATGATCGGCGAAGCCGAGTTGGAAAAGATGAAAGCAGGTGCGCTATTGCTAAATGGCGCGCGCGGTGCGGTAGTTGATACGGATGCACTGACCGATGCGCTAAACAGTGGGCATATCGGCGGCGCAGGTATCGATGTGTATGAGGAAGAACCGACACCACCAGATTATCCCCTCTTCGCGTGTGAACAGGTGGTGCTTACGCCGCATTGTGCAGATATGACGCCAGAAGGTGTCGATCTGCTCAATAGCGGCGCAGTGGAAAATGTGATCGCATTTTTGGAGGGACAGACACAAAATGCGGTGACGTAGTTCTATATATACCCCTCTTGGGTCAAGAGCTCGGCCATCAGGACAGCGCCGCCTGCTGCACCGCGTACCGTATTGTGACTGAGGGCGATAAATTTGTAATCGAAGAGATTGTCTTCGCGGAGGCGACCGAGTGTAATGCCCATGCCATTTTCCGCATCGCGGTCTAAGCGCGTCTGCGGGCGGTCATCGCCTTCGATGTACGCGAGAAATGTTTTGGGCGAGGAGGGCAGTCCTATAGCTCTGCGGTCTCCTTCGAAGTCTTGCCAGCGGGAGAGGATGTCCTCTGCCGTGGGTTTTTTGTCAAAGGATACAGATACGGCTGCCATGTGTCCATCTGTGACGGGAACCCGAACGCATTGGGCTGAAATGATCGGGCTGCGGCTGGGCACAATTTCATCTTTGACGATTTTGCCCCAGATTTTGTGGGGCTCGTTTTCGCTTTTGTCTTCTTCCCCGCCGATATAGGGGATGATATTGTCTATCATTTCTGGCCATGTTTCAAAGGTTTTACCCGCACCGGAAATGGCCTGATAAGTGCATATAGAGGCGCTGGAAGGCCCAAATTCTGACAATGCGTGAAAAGCCGGCACATAAGGCTGAATGGAGCAATTGGGCTTTACGGCAATAAAACCGCGTTGGGCACCCAGGCGTTTGCGCTGTTCCGGAATGATTTCGGCGTGCTCTGGATTGATTTCTGGCATAAGAATGGGCACGTCGGGGGTCCAGCGGTGCGCCGAATTATTGGATATCACCGGCGTTTCGGCTTTTGCATAAGCTTCTTCGAGTTTGTAAATCTCTTCTTTTTCCATGTCGAGCGCGCAGCAGATGAAATCGACCTGTGATGCGATTGCGTCAATTTCGCGCACATCTTGCACGACGAGGTCGGATACTGTCGCGGGAATGGCAATATCGCATTGCGTCCATCGGCCTTTCACAGCTTCTCGATAGATTTTCCCTGCAGAGCGCGGACTGGCGGCAACGGCGGTGACTTCATACCAGGGATGATCGGCGAGCAATGTGACAAAGCGCTGTCCGACCATGCCGGTTGCGCCGAGAACTCCGACTTTGAGTTTGGACATCGATTTTCCTTTCTGCGGATCTAAAAATAAAAAAACAGTCGGTTGCCAGAGTAGAAGCATGCCGACTGCATTATAGCAGGAACAGCCTACAAGAGAGCGCCCCACGAGATTATTTCCCATGACAGTTCAGCAGATGTTATCTGCTGCCCCAGCCAAATGCCCTGCGGTGGAACATTGGCTTCGGCATCCCGACCCTTTCATCTGGCCTGTAGATCCGCTTTCTGGTGCCAGATTACTGATGACGGGACGCGCCTCTACTCTTGGTGGGGAGAAACTTCACATATTCTTTATTTTTTGTCAACCTGAAAATGAAATATGCCGCTGATATTGACAGGCTGGCACTCGCAGATTATCATAATGGGATAGGATAGGTCAGATCAATACAGGAATCACAAAAGGAGAATTTTATGAATATGGTCGTGATTTGCTGCGATACGTTTCGAGCAGATATTGTTGGAGCGGGCAAAAAGTTGAGCCATGTGAGAACCCCTCATTTGGATCAGTTGGCTTCTGATGGCTTGACTTTTGATCGCTGTTTTGCAGAAGGGCTGCCGACAATTCCATTTCGGCGGTGTGTGTTTACGGGTATTCCTTCTTTTCCCTGGCGGTTCGATACACCAAATGAAGGGCTTCAACCAGCAGGATCTGGCTGGCATCCTATTCCACCAGATCAGGATACGCTCGCGGAACGCCTGCACGATGCGGGTTTTGTTACGGGCCTGGTCGCGGATACCTATCACATGTTTAAGCCGACGCAGAATTTCACGCGGGGGTTTTTGTCGTGGCGGTTTATCCGTGGGCAAGAACAAGATGGATATCGCACAGGGCCGCTGTCGCGTATCGATCTGGCAGCGCATGTACGGGATGGGGATGCAGATCCCAGGAAACATGCGGTGATGGTCCAGTATTTGCTCAATATGCTGGATCGGCAGGAGGGCGAAGAGAACTATCTCGCTGCTCAAGTGTTCCGCGAGGCATCGCAATGGGTGGAGGACAATAGGGGTAACAAGCCATTTTTCCTGTGGATTGATAGTTTTAGTCCACACGAGTTATGGGATCCGCCAAGGCAGTATGCCGATGCTTATTTTTCAGATCCTTCGGTGAAGGATTATATCCATCACAGTGTCCTGTCCATTGGCGATGCGACCGATGCGGAAATTGAGCGCACAAAAGCATTGTATATGGGCTATGTCACATTTGTAGATCGCTGGATTGGACATTTGCTGGAAACGATTGACCGATTGAATCTGAGGGATGATACGGTGGTGATGTTCATATCCGATCACGGTACACAATTGATGGATAGGGGACGATTTGGCAAGGGCGGTAACGCACTGTTTCCATTTAATACGCAGATCAATTGGGTTGTCCGCCATCCAGATGGACCGCGCGGACAGCAAACGGATATCTGGGCACAGAATCAGGATATTACGCCGACGATTCTCAATATGCTGGGCGTTGACTATGAAGAGATGGACGGGGCAGATGCATGGGCAAGTGCAACGGGGGCGTGTGAACCAGCTCGGGATTATATCACAACGGGATGGGCAACGAACTTTAATGTGCGGGATGATCGCTACAGCGTACACATGGATGTGGGAACGAGGTCGCCACAGGCGACGGTTTACGATTTGATTGTGGATGCCGATGAGAAAAATCCCCTGAGCGATCCGCCCCGCGAGGTCGTCGCGCAGTCATTGGAACGGGCGCATGCTGTGATTGGAGATTTTCCCGATGTGTTTAGCGCGTACAAACAAAGACATCCGGCACGGGCAATGCGGACGTTTATGAATAAGTATAATCTGGGTACATAAGGGGTTGGATTTGAACTATACAGTTGAACAACATCCCGACCATCACCGGCTGCACCACATCACAATTGATGCCGATGCCACAGCGAGATTTGTGCGCGAAGTGACAGATCTTTCGGAACAGCGATTGACTTATGTGCCGTATTTGAGATTGATCGCCGCCGATTGTCTTCAAAATATCGTTGGTGGCGATTTTTTCGAGCAGATCAATGCGATCGTTAGAGACCGCGCAACGGGAGGGTTTACCGTTGCGGCTGAAGGTGGGTTTGAGACGATGGATCAGCGCGTTGCTTTTGGGACGGCTGTTTCACATGTGATCGGAATTCCCAACTTCGATGATATGACAGGGAATTACTACGCCTGTTTTGAGGTGAAGGATACGGATAGTAGCGATTCGTATTTGCGTCAGGCATATCGTCTGTTCACGCTCCATACCGATGGTACGTATGTTCGCGAGCGCACGGACTGGATTTTGATGATGAAGATGGCGGAGCACGATGCGGTGGGCGGAGAGTCGCGGCTGTTGCATCTGGATGATTGGGAGGCATTAGAGCAATTTGCCAGCCATCCACTGGCTTCTTTGCCCCTAATCTATCAGTCGCCGCCGAGTAAGAATTATCCCGTTAGGGTTGAAAAAACGACTTTCTACGAGCAAGACGGCAAAGCGTGTGTGTGTTTTATCGATCAGTTTGTTTATCCCGAGACCATTGAGCAGGGTCGATATCTGCGCGATCTTTCCGATTCTATGGAAGCGTCGCAGGGGGTGGTTTCGGTACCCTTACCGCCCGATCATATCGTGGTGCTCAACAACCATTTCTGGCTACACGGACGCGAGGCGTTTGAGAAGCATCCAAATCTCTATCGTTTGCTGATGCGGCAGAGGGGATATTTCAGGAAAGAAAATGCTTAAAAATTCGGTGCAGGGAAATTTGGAAGTGGCGTATTTCGAAACGTTTCCCATTCTGTGCGAAGATCGTTGAGCCATGGGGGAAGGGTTTGGAGGCGCGATTCGAGCTGGGCTTCGAAGAGCGATTCTGGCTCAACTGGGCTGCCATTGGATTCGATGACCTGGAGGGTGTTTTCATTAAACGTGGCGGGATCGCCGTGCAATCCGACGATGATGGGCTGCACAAATCGGTCACGAGCGTTGCCCGGTCGCCAAAAATCGTAGTATCTCAGAATGCCTCGATGTTTGAAATTCCAGAGGACATAGTGCTTGAGGTGATTGGGGTAATTGGCGAGGGACGCGCCGCTGCCATACAGGATGCCGCCATTGACGCGGTCGAGCAGGCTGGCATAAGGTTGGGCGCCATGGGCGTCAATGCGTTGATCTGGACGCATGTCATAACGCCAGTACACAGTTCCGGCAGAGCGACTGTTCGTGCCCGGTCCATGCCAGTGGCCTGCGAGGTCTTCTGACAACCCGACCCATACGCCGTAACCGCCATCGCTGGCAATAGATGAATGGCCCAGATTTCCCGCCTGTGTGACGTGGTACACAGATACGGCAGAACTCAAATTTACGCGAAGGGCGCGATTGCAATTGATGAAGGATGTGCGCCGTATCCAGGAATTGACGCATCGGGTGAGCCGGAGCAGGCTCCAGCCGCCATCGTGAATGGCGTCTTTGTGGTGGACAAAATCATCCAGCCAGGTGCCGTGAAAGCTGATGTCTTCAACGCCGATTTCCTCGAGGTGCTGATATTCGCGCACGGTCCAGTTATGCGTGTGGTTGACATCGGCGTGCAGGGGTTCATTGAGGCGAATGCGATTGCCCTGTATTTCGGCTATACTGTGCTTTTCGCGCACCTGGATACCATTGGTCAGCATGGTCGTCCAGATGGATTCTGCCGAGTAGGGCGCAAGAAATTCCGAGATGGCTGCGGTGCTGTTCATATAGAGCGTAATCCATTGACCGGGAAAGAGTCTGGAAGCGTCTGCTACTGTGATATAATAGGTTTCTCGGGCGGCACTTTCCGTAATGGAGGTCAGGGATCTATCGCTGGTGTTGTGAGGTTGGAAAATGAACATATAGGGCGATGTCCACAGTTGTTCGGGATTGAGTGGTGGCATGTAGTTCACCTGGCGGATGATTGTGCCTCCGCTCCGGCTACCGCTTCCTCTGAGGACGATATTGCTGTTGCGGATGTAGATGGACTGGTTGTTGTCGGTGTTGGTATTGACGAGAAATTCGCCGGGTGGAAAGAAGACGATGCCGCCGTTGTTTTGCTCGGCTGCGGCAATTGTGCGTACGATGGCTGCCTGATCGGAGAAGCCATCGTTGGGGATAGCGCCATAAGCTGTGACGTCGAATACGTCGCCCTGGATATCGGGAATGGGTTTGTCAAAGTAGTGATAGCCCGCGTAGGAAAAGTCGGGCAAAATGGGTTCTGTACCATTCTCTTTGGCCGCTACAAACTGTGTCCAGGTGCGTGCGGGACCAATCTGGGGGACATAAGATATCCAGTTGCTCCGCGTCTGAATAAAATCAGCAACTTGCGCCCAAATTGGGATGGGATGTGTACTGGTGGGGTCGCGTGAGGCGAGAATATCCCGAGGAATTGTCACGCGAATCCTGGTTATTCCCGCCTGAATGGTCTGGGTTAACAAGGTCTGCGTTTCGGTTCCCACCGTGATGCTCAGGGGTTGTGTGGTGTGGTTTTCAAATGTGAGGGGTATGTACCACTGCGTACCGTCAGATCCAAATCCAGCGGTAAAAGTGAGAAAATCCCCAAAACCGATTTGTCCGTCAGAATCGAGGTCGTAGAGGGAATCATATCCCGCATCGGTCTGGGTTGCACCGAATTTTTGGGCGAAGAGTAGAAAATCAGTAAAACCAACGGCTCCGTTGCCATCAAAATCGAGATGGTCAATGGAGCCTTTTTCATATACTGGCGCGTCAACTTGCCATGAAAAGGTCTGATCGACGGTTGCAATATGATCGATGAGCAGGCGCACATTTGAATTTTGACTGGTTTCGGTTCTGAATATGATGTATCGCTGATTGTAATCGGGTTCTCTGCCCCAGTTATCGTATTGGGGTTTTGCCAGTTCTATAACGGCAAGTTGCCACCCCTGAGGCGGTGTTTGTCCTTCCCAGATTGTATATACGGCTTCCATGCCGCCGACCAGAGGATAGTTGCGAACTTTGATTTTGAGATCCCTCAGTCCATTGCCCTCTACTTTCCACCAGAAGCTCAAGCTGTGTTTCTGGGAGATGTCCTGCCCTGTGCTAAAAAAATTGTAGGTAAAAAATCCCGTCCGTCCTGCAGGCAGAGAAGCAGCGATGGCAAAGCGCCCCTCTGGCGCGTCTTTAGATAATTGTAAACCACTGGACCATCCAGAAAGATTGTCACAATAGGTCAGCGTTTGTACCGGGTCATTGGCAAAACAATCACAGGTCCACAGAAATATAATTGTGAAGGCGATGATTGATCGCATGGCGTTCTCCTGTGAAGTGCAAAAAAACAAGGGCTGGACAAGATGACCACAACTCGCTATAATATTAAAATCGGTGATTTCATCTCGTGAGATAAGGATACTACAATGGCAACCGTTGAAGAGACACAAGCGGAATTAAAGGGTCAGTTTGACCAATTTTCTCACCGGCAACAACGTGTTGAAACAGAAGTAGATAACACACGTAGCGAGTTGACACAAGCGATTTCAGATTTGAGACACGCTATTGACAGATTGCGACAAGATTTTGGCAATGCCCAAAAGTGGCAATGGTCTTGTTTTGTCGCTGTGATCATTGCTGCATGCGCGGTTGTCGGTCTGATTGTCAATGTGTTTGGTCAATGACGGGAATGTCTCTTGAGCGAAGTAGATAACACACGCAGCGAATTGACACAAACGATTAGGGACTTGTCGAATAAGATGGATAGTGGCTTTTCATCTCTTCGGCAATTGCTGGTTATATTGATTATTGCGGCCTGTACGGTTGTCGGGCTGGTGGTCACTCTGTTCGGTAAATGATCGGTCGCGCCTTTTTCGTCACCTTTGCCCTTGTGCCGCTCGGTTCAGGGGCTTTTTCTTTGTTTAAATAATACTTTGGACTGACAATTGAGCACTGGCAGTTTGACATGGTATGCCAAAAATGGTGCTCTGTCTGTGCCATATTATCAGGTTTAGAGACGCGCAGGACGCTGAGAAAAATTGAAATAATAAATTTTAAAACATTTATTTACAATATGTTATTCAAATTTTTTAAAAAATAGAAAATTATGGCACGGGGATTGCAACTGAAATAGGGCGAGACAAGCAAGCAACAATCACCAACCAAAACAGGAGGTATTGTGATGGCACTTATTCGCTGGCAGCAACCCCGAGAGTCTTTCGCGCTGAATCGCGAAATCGACAACCTGGTGAGCAAGTTCTGGGGCGACCTGGACACCTGGCACGGCACGGGCTGGCATCCCCGCGTGGATGTAGTGGAATCGGATCATGAATTTACCGTTCACGCCGAATTGCCCGGGCTGAACAAGGATGATATCAAGGTGACGCTCGAAGACAATGTGCTCACAATTGAAGGCGAGCGGAAGCACGAAGACGAGCAGAAGGATAAGCAGTTCTTCCGCCGTGAACGTTCCTACGGGAAATTTAAGCGCGCCTTCAAGCTCGGTACAGAAGTACAAGCCGACAAAATTGCTGCGAATTACAAGGATGGGATTTTGACTTTGACGTTGCCCAAGTCCGAAGCAGTAAAACCGCGGCAGATTGAAGTCGCTGTGTCGTAAGAAGTGAGATGTATGGAGTTAAGAGGCGAGGCGCGAGAGTAGATAGACTTCTCGTTTCTCGCCTTTTGTCTTTAGACAGGGTGGGGAAACTGATAACTGATAAAGGACCGACAAAATGGATATGAACAAATTGACACAGAAATCGCAGGAGGCTGTGCAACAAGCACAAGCTATAGCACTGCGATATGGACATCAGGAGGTGGATGGCGAACACCTGCTCGTTGCTTTGCTCGCGCAGGATGGCGGCCTATTTCCCCGTATGCTTACGCGTATGCAAGTAGATAGCGATGTCTTGAAATCGGAAATTGAAAAGGAACTGACGCAACAGCCAAAAGTTTCGGGACCAGGTGTTGAACAGGACAAAATTTATGTGACACAGCGTTTTCAGAAACTGTTTCTATCTGCTCAGGGCGAAGCTGAAAGGCTGAAGGATGAATATGTCTCAGTGGAGCATCTGCTGTTGGCACTGATAAGTGAAGGCGATAAAACCCCGGGGGGACGCATTTTGAAGCAGTTTAATGTGACGCGGGATAATTTTTTGTCTGTTTTGACGCAAGTTCGCGGCAATCAAAGTGTGACGAGTGCCAACCCGGAGGTGGCTTATGAGGCGCTTGAAAAATACGGT
>JAPPAB010000032.1 GCA_026705765.1 Gemmatimonadota bacterium | reverse complement strand
CCCAGGCTGCTGCCCTGATCTTCCGCGGGCGCCGGTGATTCACCGGCGCCCGCGTATGTGGTTTGAAGAGGCGAGGGCTTCGGAGCCGACACTGCCCGAGGCCGTGGCTCTGGCGACGGCGACGCGCGATGGAAAGCCTTCGGTGCGTATGGTGCTGGTGAAGCAGTGCGATCAAGAGGGGTTTGTGTTTTTTACAAATCTGGAGAGTCGCAAGGCCGATGAGTTGGCGGAGAATCCCAGAGCCGCTTTGCTGTTTCACTGGAAGTCGCTGGTCAGGCAGGTGCGTATTGAGGGTAGGGTTGAGGCTGTTTCGGATGAGGTGTCCAGGGCGTATTTTGATTCGCGTCCTCGGGGTAGTCGCTTGAGTGCGTGGGCGTCACCTCAAAGTGAGGCGATTCCCGATCGGGCGTTTTTGGAAGGTCGCGTGGCAGAGTTGGATCGAAAATATCCGGGCGACGATTTGCCGTTGCCGGATTTTTGGGGGGGCTATCGGGTGGTTCCCGATCAGTTTGAATTTTGGGTGAATAGGGATGATCGGTTGCACGATCGGTTTTTGTATGTTCGGCAAGGTGATGGCGCGTGGAAACGCACTTTGCTGGCACCGTAGAGGAGGATGGGAATGACCAAACTCAGTGTGAATTTGAATCGGGTGGCGCTGCTGCGGAATAGCCGTCCGCTTACTTTTCCCAGTGTGACGAGGGCGGCGCAGGTGTGTATTGATGCAGGGGCGCATGGGATTACGGTGCATCCCCGGCCCGACGAGCGACATATTCGCAGGACGGATGTTTATGAGTTGAAAGAAATGATTTCGGGGGTGGAGTACAATATTGAGGGCAATCCCTTTCCCGATTTTATGGATATGGTGCGGGATGTGGTGCCAGACCAGTGTACGCTGGTGCCGGATGAACCGGATCAAAGTACGTCGGATCACGGTTGGGATTTGAGGCGGGATGGCGAGCGGCTTGTGCCGATTATTGCGGAGTTGAAGGGGCTGGGTATTCGGGTTTCTCTGTTTATGGATCCGGTGCCGGAAGATATGGTTCTGGCAAAGGATCTGGGTGCGGATCGCGTGGAGCTTTATACGGAGTCTTATGCTTCTGCTTATGACGGGGGCGATGTGGGTCCTGTTTTTCGGCAGTACGCGGCTTCGGCTCGCGCAGCGCAAGATGCCGGGCTGGGGGTTAATGCGGGGCACGATCTCAATCTCGATAATTTGGGTGAGTTTGTGACGATTCCCGGGATTCTCGAAGTGTCTATTGGTCACGCACTGATCGCAGATACTGTTTTTATGGGACTGGAGAATACGGTGAAGGCGTATTTGAAGGTGTTGGGGTATGGGTGAGGTGCACATCATCCCCAACGCCATTGACAAAGCGTTTTCATTTGTTTATTATTGCTCGTTGGGCCAGTTAGTGAGTGAAGTATTACTAAGAAAGGATTATCCAACGCGATGAATGTGCAGGTTACCGAGTCGGGGACGTGGCGTCGGACATTGGAGATTGAAGCTCCGGCTGAGGATGTGGATAAGCGTCTCAATGATGCTTACAGGAAGTATAGCAAGACCCTTAATTTGCCGGGTTTTCGCAAGGGTAAAATTCCCCTGAGCGTTATCAAACGGCAATTTGGGCCGGCCATCCAGGGCGAGGTTGTCCAGGAGATGGTTGAGGAGTTTTACCGGGAGGCGAGCGAGGCCGAGGGTATTCAACCCGTTTCCCAGGCGAGTATTGACGATATCAATTTTGAAGAGGGACAGCCTCTGGTGTTCAAGGCTTCTGTCGATGTCCGTCCAGAGATAACCGTGGAGACCTATAAGGGGCTGAAGGTGACGCGGCCCGTGTTTGCAGTTGAAGACGAGCACGTTGAAGGTCGGCTGCGGTATATGCAAGAGGAGAGTGCGACCGAGCAGGTCGTGGAGCGCGCTGCTGATCTCGACGATGTGGTTTTTGCCGATGTCGAAGAACTCGATGAGGGCGGCAGTCCCGTGGCCGATCACAGGTCAGAAGATCAATCGATTCGGCTGTTTAAGACGGAAGACGATAAGCCGACTGAACTGGCAGAGCAATTGATGGGTATTTCGGCTGGTGAGGCCCGTGAGGTTACAATTACGCGGCCCGTTCAGGATGAGCACGACCCTGATCACGATGATCATGAGCAGGGGGATCACGACGAAGAACCCAGAGAAGAGACCGTGATGTTTCGCGTGACGGCAAAAGAAATACGCGAGCGCGAGTTGCCCGAATTGGATGATGCATTGGCTCAGGATGTCGGCGGTGTGGAGACGTTGGACGAACTCAAGACGCAAATTCGGAATGAGATGCAGACGCAGTACGAGCAGGTGATTCGCCAGCGCGTTGAGGAGAATTTGATGGATGCGCTGATCGAGGAGAATCCTTTTGAGGTTCCCGATAGCATGGTCGAAAACTATCTCGATGGTATGATTGAGTCATACAAGCGGGAGCAAGCGGGTCACGATCAAGGAATTGACGAAGATGCGATTCGCGAGGAGGGGCGCGATCAAGCCGAGCGCGGTGTCAAACGCTTTTTGTTGATGGATGCTGTTGCCGATCAGGAAAATATCGAGGTGACGGATGACGATCTGGACAAGCATCTCGAAGAGATGTCGCAACGGCACAATATTGAAGGGCCGCGGCTGCGTCAGATTTTGAGCCGAACCGAACAGCTCGATCAGATTGAGTCGGAGATTAAAACGCAGAAGACGTTTGATTTTCTCATCGATAATGCAGATGTCGAAGATGTTGAGGAAGTTGAAGGCGAATAGGCGAATAGGTTTTACATTTAAATAACAAAATGGGGTTTGATGTGGCTCTGGTTCCTACAGTTCTCGAACAGACAGGGCGTGGCGAGCGCGCGTATGACATTTTTTCGCGGCTGTTGCGCGATAATATTATTTTTATTGGTACGCCGATTAACGATACGATTGCCAATCTGGTGATTGCTCAGATGTTGTTTTGCACATCTGAAACACCCGAGAAGCCGATTCGGCTGTATATCAATTCTCCCGGTGGTAGTATTACGGCGGGTCTGGCGATTTACGATACGATGCAGTACGTGCCCAACGATATTGAGACGGTTTGTGTGGGGCAGGCTTTTTCACTGGGTGCCGTGCTTCTTGCAGGGGGAACGAAGGGGCAGCGCCGCGCATTGCCCAATTCGCGCATTTTGCTGCATCAACCCATTGGCGGTGCAGGCGGTCAGGCTTCGGATATCGAACGCCACGCCGAAGAGATTTTGCAATATCGCGATCGGTTGAACGCCATTTTATCCGATTGTACAGGTCAGCCTATTGAGCGCATAGAAAAGGATGCAGATCGCGATTTCTTTATGTCGGCTGATGAGGCACAGGAGTATGGTTTGATTGACGAAGTGCTCATTCCCGATCAAGATCCCAACCCCGATATCGACGAAGCCTTGTTATGAGGAGTGGGGCGTTATGAAAAGACGAACTTCCAGAACAGAAATTCGCTGTTCTTTTTGTGGCAAGAGTGCCGATCAGGTCGATAAGATCGTTACCGGTCCGAGCGTGAATATTTGTAGCGAGTGTATCAAGCTGTGCAATGAGGTTTTGCGAGAGGACGATCTCAAAAAGCCCGTGACGCTTCACAAAGGGTTGCCCAAGCCGCAGGAGATTAAGGATCGTCTCGACGATTATGTGATTGGCCAGGAGCGGGCCAAGCGCGTTCTTTCGGTTGCGGTGTATAATCATTACAAGCGCATTCGGTCCAATCAGTCTGCGGATGACGTCGAACTCGATAAGAGCAATATTTTGCTTATGGGACCCACGGGTACTGGCAAGACGCTTTTGGCGCAGACGCTGGCGCGTATTTTACAGGTTCCATTTTCGATTGCCGATGCCACTATTTTGACCGAGGCGGGGTATGTTGGGGAAGATGTTGAGAATATTCTGGTGCGTTTGCTTCAGGCGGCGGATTACGATGTGGCGCAGGCAGAGATGGGTATTTTGTATTTGGACGAGGTCGATAAAATTTCTCGAAAGTCGGCGAATCCATCTATTACGCGCGATGTGTCTGGAGAAGGTGTTCAGCAGGCTTTGTTGAAGATTCTGGAAGGTACGGTGGCGAGTATTCCGCCCAAGGGGGGGCGCAAGCATCCCGAACAACCCCTGATTCAGCTCAATACAAAGAATATTCTGTTTATCTGTGGCGGTGCATTTGATGGTTTGGAAAGCGTTATTAGCACCCGCATTGGCAAGAAGACCATTGGTTTTGGAGCTGATTCGAACGATTTGGATGAGCAAAGTACCGGTGAGATTTTCCAGCATGCCGAGCCAGAAGATTTGATCAAATACGGTTTGATTCCAGAACTGGTTGGGCGCATGCCCGTGATGTGCGCGTTGGGCGATCTGGACGAGGCCGCTCTGTTGCAGATTTTGACGGAGCCGCAAAATGCAATTACGAAGCAATATCAAAAGTTGTTCGAACTCGATGGGGTTGAACTGACCTTTGAGGATGACGCGTTGCGTGAGGTTGTTCGCATTACGCAGGATAAGGGTACAGGCGCGCGCGGGTTGCGGTCGGTTCTCGAGACGGTTATGACGGATTTGATGTACGATATACCCTCCAGTGAGAATATAACCGAGGTCACGGTGACCTGCGATATGGTTCAAAACCGCAACAAGCCGCGTATTGAGGTTCTCGAATCCACACAAAAACGCGCTTAAAAAGATAGATATTTCCCACAGATGGGGAACCGGGGCCGAATTGGACCCCGGTTTTCGTTTGTGTGAAAGGGCGGTCATGCAATTCCATTCTGCCGAATTTGTTACGAGTGTTGGCTTTTTGAGGCAGTTGCCTCGCGATGGGATGGCCGAGATTGCATTTGCGGGGCGTTCCAATGTGGGCAAGTCGTCGTTGCTCAATCGGCTGTTCAATCGGAAAAATTTGGCGAAGACGAGTAGCACGCCCGGCAAGACGCGGACGCTGAATTTTTATCGCGTAAATCACGCGTATTATTTTGTCGATTTGCCCGGTTATGGCTATGCAAAGCGCAGTTTGCAAGAGCGCCAGACGTGGGGGCAGTTGATTGAGGGGTATGTGCAGGATCGGTCTGCAATCAGAGGTTTTGTTCAGTTGATCGATGCGAGGCACGATCCGAGCCGGGATGATTTGCAGATGATTGACTGGCTGGTGCACGGCAACAAGCCGTTTGTGGTGGTTGCTACCAAGGCGGATAAGTTGTCGGGTCATAAGCTCAAAAGCCGATTGGATCAAACCCGTCGGATGCTCGCTTTGCACGGCGATTTTAGCCTTGTGCCGTTTTCCGCGACGACGGGGCGCGGCAAGGATGCGGTTTGGCGATGGATTGGAGAGGTGCTGAATGTTTGACTATCGGGTAAAGAATGCCGAGGAGATTCCCACGCCTGCGCTGCTGGTTTACAAGGCGGCGGTGGCGCATAATATTCGCGCGATTGGAGATATGATGGGCGGGTATGCGCGTTTGCGTCCGCATATTAAGACGCATAAGATGTCGCAGATTGCGCGTATGGAGATGGATGAGGGGATTGATAAGTTTAAGTGTGCAACGCCCAAAGAGGCGGCGATGCTCGCCGCGATTGGTGCGACCGATGTGTTGATTTCTTATCATATCGTGGGGGCAAATATTGGGCGCGTGGTGGATTTGAAGCGGTTGTATCCCGGTGTCGATTTGAAAGTGATTGCGGATGATGGGGACGCGATTCAGGCGTTGTCCGATGCCTGTACATCGGCGGGTGTGATTCTGGGCGTTATGGTGGATGTCAATACGGGGATGGATCGCACGGGGGCATTGCCCGGTGCGCCTTCGCTGGCTCTGGCTCAGCAGATTGCACAGTCGTCGGGGTTGTGTTTTGCGGGTTTGCATGTGTATGATGGGCATGTGGCTGATTTCGATGGGGATATGCGTCAAAAGACGGCGTTTGAGTCGATTGCGCGGGCTGTTGAGACCCGGTGTCTGATAGAACGGTCCGGCATTGAGGTCGAGAAATTGGTGGCTTCGGGGTCGCCGGGTTTTGAGCATACGCAACGGGTGGATGGGGTGGATGAGGTTTCGCCGGGGACGTGGATTTTTTGGGATATCGGGTATAGTGATAAGTTACAGAGTCCCTTTGAGTGGGCAGCACTGGTTTTGTCCAGTGTGATCAGTACGACCCGCGCAGATCTCGTTACACTGGATGCGGGTAGCAAGTCGGTTGCGCCCGATACGCCTGTGCCCCATTTTCGAGCGTTGGGGTTGCCAGATGATATTGCGTTTGTGCGGCGCAATGAGGAGCACCAGTTGTTGCAATTGCCGGAGGGCACGCCGCGACCGCGTGTGGGCGATCAGTTTTATCTGGTGCCGCGCCATGTATGTACGACTGTGAATTTGTGGGATGAGGTATGTGTGATTGATGAAGACGGGATGTTTGTGGAGACCTGGGCCGTGGATGCGAGAGGGCATTGAGTGAAAATGGAAAAGGTTCTGATTGCCGATTCACTGGCTGATGGCTGGCAGAATGTTTTTGCTTCTTCAGATATAGAAGTCGATGTACATACGGGGCTGTCTGAAGATGCATTGTGTGAGATTATCGGCGATTATGCCGGGCTGATTGTGCGCAGTGCAACGCGGATTACGCAACGGGTGATTGAGGCGGGTGTGGATCTTCGCGCGATTGGTCGGGCAGGTGCCGGGGTGGATAATATTGATGTGGATGCCGCGACTGAGCGGGGGATTGTGGTGATGAATGCACCGGGTGGCAATACGATTTCTGCTGCCGAGTACGCGATGGCGATGATGATGGCGCTGTCTCGCAATATCCCCCAGGCGACGGCTTCGCTTAAGGCTGGGGAATGGGAGCGGGGCAAGTACACGGGTGTTGAATTATACGGCAAAACTCTGGGTATTATTGGCGTGGGGCGCGTTGGTCAGCAGGTGGCGCGGCGCGCGCATGCATTTGGTATGACATTGTTGGGTGCCGATCCTTTTTTGTCGGATGATCTGGCGCGGCTGTTGCATATACAGCATCATGCGCCTCAGCCGCTTCGCCATGGGGCTCAGCCTCTTATACCCGGACGACTT
>JAPPAB010000031.1 GCA_026705765.1 Gemmatimonadota bacterium | reverse complement strand
CTGGTCAGGAATACGCGGTAGGAGTAAAAATGCCAACGATTACAGTTAATAAACCCGATTTTGAACGTCTCGCAGAGCAGGCTTATTCTTCGGAGAGTCTGAGTGCTGCGCTTGAGACGGCGAAGGCCGAGATCGATGCTGAAGAGGGCGATACGCTTCGCATTCAGCTCAAGGATACCAATCGCCCCGATTTGTGGTCGGCAGAGGGGCTTGCGCGGTTGCTCAAAAGTCATCGGGAGAATGTTCAACCCGATTATCCTTTTTTTGATGCGTCTGGTGTGTCGGAGGAAAGGGAAGTTATTGTCGATCCCGCGTTGCGAGATGTTCGTCCCTATATTGCCGCTTTTGCATGTGAGGGTATTGCGATTGACGAAGCGGCACTGGATGCGCTTATCGAGGCGCAGGAAAAACTCGCCGATGGGTATGGGCGCGGTCGCAGCGTTGTTGCGATTGGGATTTACGATGCGTCCGATATTGTGTATCCGGTGCGATACGATGCGGTTGATCCCGATGCGACGGCTTTTGTTCCTCTGGAGTTTGAGTCTGAGATGTCTTTGCGACAGATTTTGTCCGATCATCCCACGGGCAGAACGTATGCACATCTTCTCGAAGGGAAGGATAAGTTTCCGCTGATCCGCGATTCGCGCGGCGAGGTTCTGTCCATGCCTCCTGTGATTAATAGCCAGAGCCTGGGGCGCGTTGAGGTGGGGGATACGTTTTTGTTTTGCGAGGCGACGGGTCCTGAACTCGACGCTATTCTTTTGTCTATGGCGATTATGGCGGTCAATATGGCTGATCGGGGCGGTCGCATTTATCCCGTGACGGTGCGCTATCCATACCAGACGCCGAGGGGACGAGTGCTGACGTGTCCTTATGATCTGACCGAGCCGTTGGAGGTCGATGTAGATGAGATTTACAAAGTGGTTGGGTCACATGTTTCGATGGGGCAGATTCAGACTGCGCTCAACGCGATGGGTTATCGGGATATTGATGTGCGAGAGCGGAGTGTCAATGCGCGTCCTGCGCCTTATCGCGACGATATTTTGCATCCCGTGGATGTTGTGGAAGATGTTGTGATCGGCGTGGGGTACGAGGCTTTTGATCCCGAGATGCCCCGGGATTTTACGGTTGGCAAAGCCGCGCCAGAAGAGGATCTTGCTGACCGATTTCGCAATCTCATGGTTGGAAGTGGATTTCAAGAGGTTTTTTTGCCGATTCTGTGTTCTGAAAAAGAACAGACCGTGGATATGAATAATCCAGATGCACGGATTATTTCGATTTCAAATCCTATGTCCGAAAATTACAGTGCGATTCGAGGGTCGTTGTTGCCCGGTTTGCTCAAGACCGAAGCTACAAGCCGTCGCGCGCTGTACCCGCATCGGATTTTTGAAGTGGGTGAGGTGGGGGTTCTCGATCCGGGGGAAAATTACGGTACGCGCACAGATATCCATCTTTGCGCGCTCGAAGCGAGTGACGAAGCCAATTTGTCCGGTGTTCAGAGCTATCTGGAGGTGTTGTCCTATTATTTTAATTTTGAATACGCGATTGCGCCGATTGATCATCCCACATTTTTGCCCGGGCGCAGTGGTGAGATCCGCACGGGCGAGCGCGTTTACGGGCTTATTGGTGAGATTCATCCCAGCGTTCTCGAAGTCTGGGGTATTAATTATCCCGTGAGTGTATTTGAGGTTGATATCCGGATTGTATCTGTTTGATTGGGAGGTTAATTATGGATAAACTCAAAGTAGGTATTCTGGGTCTTGGTCGCGGTTTTACGCATTTTAGAAATTTTCTCGCTCTGGAAGAGGCTGAGGTTATTGGTGCTTGCGATCGCTTTCCGCGTTTGAGAGAACGCGCCGAGCAACATCTAGCATCGGTTGGTGCTTCGGCTTCAATTTTGCCCGAGTTTGACGATTTGCTCGATCTCAAGCCCGATGCTGTTGTGGTTGCGACGAATGGGAAATTGCAGGTGGAACACGGATGTGAGGCGATGCGCGCGGGTTGTCATGTGCTTTCTGAGGTGCCGGGGGCTTATACGCAGGAAGAGTGTATGAATTTGCGGCAGACCGTTGAGTACACAGGCAAAACCTATATGCTGGGAGAAAATACCTGTTATTGGGATTTTTTTCGCTATTTTCGCAAGTGGGTTGCCGAAGATCGCTTTGGTCCGATTTCCATTGCCGAAGGCGAATATATTCACCATTTGCCGGCTACGCTTTTTCGACCGGATAGTTCGCGGCATACGCCGACTCGAGCGCGAGCAGTCGGTTATGAGGATGCAATGCCGATCTGGCGCGCCGATCAACCGCCTATTCAATACCTGACGCATGACCTGGGGCCATTGCTCGAAGTAATTGACGACCGCTGTGTTTCTGTTTCTTGCCGTAGCGCTCCGTTCCGAAGTGCCGACGCGCCCCTGCGTTCCGATGGTCAGATCGCGGTGTTCGAAACAGCAAAGGGCGCGCTTATTAAAATTATGGTTACGCTGAATACAGCCCGGCCTTCTGAACACCGATATCGCATTTTTGGCGTTGAGGGCGGTGCCGAGTGGTTTAGCTATGAAAAACACGCTCGTCGCTTTTCCCGAGGGGCTGATCATCGCAGTGGTTGGGAGGTTTTGCCCGTTGGTCTTGGCGCACATGGCGATGATACTTCTGCAGGGCACGGCGGTGCGGACTTAAAGCTCGCCCGACATTTTACACAGTCTATTCTCGCTGGCAAGCCGGCGCCGATTGATGTGTATCGCGCCATTGAGTACTGCTTGCCGGGTATTCTGGCAAATAAATCTGCTGAGTTGGGCGGTGCGCCAGTTCCCATTCCGGATTTTCGCCTCACGCCATTTGATCACACAATTTTTTGGGACAGTTTGGGACTTCCCGAACGCGATCCAGAATCCCGGCCGTATCAGCCGCCTGGGTAGATCGCTGAAAATAAAAAAATCCGGATCGCAATGATTCGGATTTTTTTGGCATAAGGGAAATATTAGAACCGAACGTGTAAGCTGCTCGTAATCAGGCGTCCGATCCACGGCGAACCGACAAATGATCGATATCCCTGGTTTAGCAAATTGCTGGCATTCAGATTTAAGGAGGTCGTGAAGCGGTCATTTGAAAGTGGCAATTGATAGGTCAAATTCAAATCCAAAACAGTATGAGAATCTACCTTGCCGACATATATACCCGATTGCATGGGGAAACCACCGCGATAGCGCAATTTCCCACTAATAATAAGTGGTGTATTGGGCAGTTGACAATCGATACCGATGTTAAATTTGTGCCGGGGGGCATTGAGGGCAATGTCGCCGATGTTGTCTAAATTGGGGAACAAGTCCTTGCTGACGTAGGAGTAATTGCCGGTAAAAGCCCATATTTCGTTTGGATAATACGCAAATGATAGGTCAGCACCGTAGAGCGTTATGCGACCAAAATTGCGAGGTGTGACTATTACTGCGGTGGGGTCTGCTGCCTGTTCGGGTGCTATGGTGCCAAAAGGGATCAGCGCGGCGTTGGATACAAATAACTGCGTCAATTCATCTATGCCTGTCCCATTGCCATTGCCAACCAACCCGAATTCTGGCTCGTTGAGATGATCTAAAAAAATAAGGACGAGTGCAAGGCTTGCATTGGCGGGGTCTTTCAAGTTTTCGGTAATCGCGTCTGTTAGAGCCTCGTTCAAGGGACCGGGTGCGAGAAATACGTTGGGCGTTTCAATTCGCAATGGGCTGACAAAATTTTTGATTCTGGTCTGATAGACATCGGCTGCCAGAATGAGTTTGTTTTTGACGATGCCTTTGTATCCCAATTCAAAGGTTTCTGTGGTGGTTGATCCGATTTTGCTTATGTCTGTCACCGCATTGGCGAGGTCGGATATGGGATCGAATCCCTGCGTTTCTGCATTCAGTGTCGCAGCTGTATTTTGCAAGCCCGGTAGTTGTTCTGGAATAACTCCGGGAAATATCCCGACGAGTTGTTCGATCATTGCAGTAGCCTGATCTGGTGATAGCCCAAGCCCGTCTGCGAGAAGCTCTATTGCCAGAGGTTCAAATTGTGCCAATAGGCCGTCCAGTATTACTCCTCTGGCAGCGCTCCACATCAGATTGGTAGCCTGGGGATCGTGCAGAGAGAAGTAGTGATCTTTTGGCAAGCCCGCTATGGGCGCAAAGGGCGTTCGATACATGGGTAGCCCATTGTCGTCTCTGCGAAATGTGAACCCCGTGCCAGCATTACCCTGTGCGCGAAGGTCAATTGCTGGACTAAATCCCAATACCGGACTGAAATTTGTTCCCAGCATAAAGACATCGGGGACGCCAACCCGATCTACAAATAAGTCTGGGGTTGAGGGCGTGCTAAATGCGCGGTTATACGTCAATCGCAGGGTGTTGAGAGAGTTGGGTTTGATGACCAGTGCTGCGCGGGGAGAGAAGAACGGATCTTCGATATGGCTGTGCTTGTCGATGCGTCCGGCCAATATCAGATCGATTTGATCGCTCAGGTTGGTTTCGCTTTGCAGGTAGATCCCGTATTCATCGATGTCGTCAATGCCTTCATGCATGCCGTGTACTGTGCCCTGTGTTTTGGGCCGGGTGAGCAGTACATCAGCGCCATAAGCTAAGTGTTGTTTCTGGCCCAAACTGGCATTGTGTTGCAATTGCAGGACCATCAAATGCGAGTTATCTACAATTGGGTCACCGGCTGTGATGAGTTCCGTGTCACCAGCATCACTGGTGTTGTAGAAGACTTGTGCGAACCACCCGCGATAGAGCAGGCGACCTTGATAAAAATTATAGGTCCAGTCTTTTGCCTGGCCCGCACCCAAATCCGTCTGTTGAAGGCCGCTCATTTTTGAATAGCCCACCGACCCTATCAGTGTCAACTCATCTGTTGGGCGGAAATCGAGCCTGAATTCTCCATTTGTCCTTTCTGTGCTGTAATCGCGTGGATTAAAACCGCGTGCTTCCACTTCCAGGGGATCGACATATTCCCAGTCATGGGTTGCAACATATCCACCCGAAACTTTGATCCCGATCTTGTTGTTGAGGCTGCTGGCGTGCCGCAGCGATAATTTTCGCACACTGCGCTGGCCGCCGGATATGGAAATTGTATTGCCTTCCGATCCAAATGGCGAGCGGGTGATAATGTGCATGACGCCATTGGCACTGTTGGGACCGTAAAGCGCAGACCCGGGTCCCAGAACGATTTCGATGCGTTCAATGTCGTCACTGGTAAGGGGGATCAAATCATAAGCGTTGAGGCGCAGAGAGGGGATACGGGCAATGCGGTTGTCAACGAGTGTGAGCAATGTGCCAGAAAATACACTGTTGAATCCGCGAACGACCATGCTGCCTTGCGATATGCCCGTTTGAGCATAGTCAACACCGGGCAGGGTCTTGACGTATTCACTCATGGTCAAGACTTCCCGATTTCTGATTTCAGATGCATCGACTATTGAAATTGAAGCAGGCGCGTCCAGGGCTTTTTCCTGTTTGCGCGATGCCGATACGACCACTTGTTGACCGATGAGGGCTACGGCGGTCAGGGTAAAGTCTCGCGTTATACTTTCGCCTGCGCGGATTTCTATAGTCGATACAACCACCGTTTCATAGCCGATATGACTGATGGTGATTTCGTAAGTACCCGGCGGCAAGTTGTCGATGCGATAGCTACCTCGTTCGTTGGTGATTGCGCCCCGGGTACCTTCAAGAGCCGGTCCTTTGACTACGATATTGGCCGCGAATAATGCTTCTCCGTCCTCGGTTTCCACTTTGCCCGTCAAGTTGCCGAAATCCTGAGCTACGACCGAGTAAGCATTCCACAGTACGAAAGTAAGGATATACAATACGCGCATTACACTCTCCTTACCGCAATAGTCCAGATTTTTTAGATGGGAGAGAGATAGATTTAGAACCTGATATTCAGGCCGGTTAAGACCAGGCGTCCAATAAATGGCGCACCGATAAATGATCGGTATTCCCGGTTTAACACATTGCTGGCTTCCACATTCCATGTGATCTTGAATTGATCATTTGAGAGTGGCAACTGATATGCGGCATTCAGGTCCAAAACAGTATAAGCATCTACATCGCCGACATATACACCCGATTGCATTGGGAAACCCCCGCGATAGCTCAATTTCCCGCGAATGGTGAGCGGTGTATTGGGCAATTGGCAATCGACTCCGATGTTAAATTTGTGTTTGGGAGCATTGAGGGCTATGTCGCCGATGTTGTCTAAATTGGGGAACCAATCATCGCTGACGTAGGAGTAATTGCCGGTAAAAGTCCATATTTCGTTTGGATAATACGCAAACGACAGGTCAGAACCGTAGAGTGTTATGCGACCAAAATTGCGATATGCGACCATTACCGCAGTGGGGTCTGATGCCTGTTCGGCAGATATGGTGCCAAAGGGAATCCCCGCGGCGTTGGATGCAAATAACTGCGTCAATTCATCTATGCCTGTTCCATTGCCATTGCCTACCAGGCCCAGATCCGGCAGGTTGAGCTGATCTAAAAGTCCGATGGCAATTGCGAGACTTGCATTGGCGGGGTCTTTTAAGTTCTCGGTAATTCCGTCTGTTAGAGCCTCGCTTAAGGGACCGGGTGCGAGAAATACACTGGGTGTTACAATCCGCAACGGGCTGGTGAAATTTCTTTTTCTGCTCAGATAGACATCGGCTGCCAAAATGAGTTTGTTATTGATGACGCCTTTGTAGCCCACTTCAAAGGTTTCCGAGATGGTCGATTCGATTTTGTTTATGTCTGCCACTGCATTGGCGAGGCTGGGCTCGGGATCAAAACTCGCCGTTGCCGTATTCAGTGTGCCGGCCGTATTTTGCAAGCCCGGCAGTTGCTCTGGAATAATCCCGGGAAAGTCTCCGACCAGTTGTGCGGCTACCGCAGCCGCTTGATCTTGTGGTAGCCCAAGCCGCTCGACGAAAAGTCCTGTTGCGAGAGGTTCCAGTTCCGCCAAAAGGATACCCATTATTATTGATCTGGCAGCGCCCCACATTAAATTGGTACCCTGGGGACTGTGCAGAGAGAAGTAGTGATCTTTTGACAAGCCCGCTATGGGTGCGAAAGGCGTTCGATACATGGGTAGGCCATTGTCGTCTCTGCGAAATGTGAATCCGGTACCGGCGGTGCCCTGCGCGCGAACGTCAATTGCTGGACTAAATCCCAATGATGATTGCAATGCCCCGAACCCAAAGGGATCGGGGAGGCCAATCCGGTCCAAAAATAAGTTGGTGGTTGAGGGGGTACTAAATGCGCGGTTATATGTCAATCGCAGGGTGTTGAGCGGCTTGGGTTTAATGACCAGCGCTGCGCGGGGTGAAAAAAACGGGTCTTCGATATGGCTGTGTTTGTCGATGCGTCCGGCCAATACCAGTTCGATTTGATCACTCAGGCTGGTTTCACTTTGCAGATAGACCCCGTATTCATCGATGTTATCAATGTCTTCATGCATGCCATTTATTGTGCCCCCTGTCTTGGGGCGGGTTCGCAGTACATCAGCACCATAAGCAAAGTGTTGTTTTTGTCCCAAATTGGCACTGTGCTGCAATTGCATGACCATCAAATATGAATTATCTACAATTGGGTCGTTGGCTGCGATCATTCTCGTTTGGCCTGCATCACTGGCGTTGAAGAAGACCTGTGCAAACCACTCGCGATAGAGCAGGCGGCCTTGATAAAAATTATAGGTCCATTCTTTTGCCTGGCCCGCGCCCAAACCCGTCAATTCAATACCGCTTGTTTTTGTATAACCCGTTGATCCTATGATTGTCAGGTCATCTGTTGGTCGAAAATCGAGTCTGAGTTCTCCCAATGTCTTTTTCGAGTTGTAATCGCGTGGATTAAAACCGCGCGATTCCACTTCCAGGGGATCGATGTACTCCCAGTCATGGGCTGAACTTTGCCCAACCGAAATTTTGATTCCGATTTTGTCATTGAGGCTGCTGGCGTGCCGCAGCGATAATCTTCTCACACTGCGCTCTCCGCCAGATATGGAAATTGTATTGCCTTCCGATCCAAATGGCGAGCGGGTGATAATGTGCATGACGCCACTGGAGGTGTTGGGCCCGTAAAGCGCAGATCCGGGTCCTAATACCACTTCGATGCGCTCGATGTCGTCACCGGTAATCGGTATCATATCAAAGGCATTGAATCGCAGGGAAGGGACGCGGGCTATGCGGTTGTCAACGAGTGTGAGCAGTGCGCCAGAAAATACATTGTTGAATCCGCGAACCACTACGTTGCTTTGTGAGATGCCCGTTTTGGAAAAGTCAACGCCGGGAAGGGTCTTGATATGTTCAGTCGGCGACAAGACGCCCCGATCTCTGATTTCGGCTGCATCGATCATTGCTATTGAAGCGGGCGCGTCCAGGGCTTTTTCCTGTTTGCGCGATGCCGATACGACCACTTGTTGACCGATGAGGGCTACGGCGGTCAGGGTAAAGTCTCGCGTTATATTTTCACCAGCGCGGATTTCTACGCCGGATACAACAGTGGTTTCATAGCCGATATAACTGATGGTGATTTCGTAAATTCCCGGCGGCAAGCGGTCGATGCGATAGGTCCCCTGTTCATTGGTGATTACGCCCCTTATGCCTTCAATGGCCGGTCCTTTGACTACGACATTGGCCGCGAATAATGCTTCTCCTGTCTCATCTTCCACTTTGCCTGTCAAGCTGCCCATCTCCTGAGCGATGACCGGGTAAGTGCTCCACAGTGCGAAAAGAATGACACACAATGCGCGCATAAAATCCTCCTTAATATTTTCTTATGATCATTTCAAGATAATAGAGAAAAAAAAGACAAATGTCACGCACAAATGCAGCGGTAAGGGGCGAGACCTCTCACGCCATAAAGACATATTTGAGGATAAAGATGATAGCCAGTACATCTATGATCGGATGTACTTCAGAGCCTTTTTTGCTCAGTCGCTTGATTATGGGATAGGCGATAAATCCGAACGCCAGCCCATCGGCAATGCTGAATGTCAGGGGTATTGCAATCAATGTCAGAAAAGCAGGTACGGCATCCGACATATCATCCCAGACAATGCGCGCAGCCGGAGCCATCATCATGACGCCTACGACTATGAGCGCGGGTGCTGTGGCAAAGGATGGAATGGCCTGGACCAGAGGGGTCAGGAATAGGGCGCAGACGAATAATCCGCCAGTCACCAGGCTGGCAAAGCCCGTGCGCGCACCCGATGATATGCCTGCGGCACTTTCGATATAGGTCGTCACGGTTGACGTGCCCAATACACTGCCGCATACGGTTCCAATAGAGTCTGATAGCAGTGCTTTGTTGGCGCGCGGCAATCGCCCTCGCTTGTCCAGGAATCCCACGCGTTCTGATAATCCCACCAGTGTGCCCATGGTGTCAAACAGATCGACAAAGAGAAATGCAAAGACGAGTTCGATGACTGCCGTGTGAAATGCGAGGGGCAGATGATAGACGGCTTCTCCAAAGAGATGGGTGGGCCAGACTGGGAGGCTTATGACGCCTGTTGGCCACGGCGTAAGCCCGAGGATCATGGATAATAAGGTGACGCCGATCACACCGAGTAAAATCGCACCGCGGATGCCGCGCGTTAGCATGATGGCCGTGCCCAAAAGTCCCACCAGTGCCAGTCCAACAGATCCTGAGTAAACATTGCCAAGGCTGACCAATGTGGCCGGATTATCGACAATAAAACCCGCATTTTTTAATCCGATAAACGCTATAAATAGTCCAATACCCGCTGCTGCTGCGAGTTTGAGGGGTTGGGGCACTGCTGTGATAATCGCCTCGCGCACCCGCAGTACAGTTAATAATAAAAACAAGAGTCCAGAGGCGAGGACCACGCCCAGGGCCAATTTCCAATGTACGCCCATGCCCAGTACAATTGTGTAGGTAAAAAATGCGTTGAGGCCCATGCCGGGTGCCAGGGCAAAGGGATAATTTGCCAGAAGTCCCATCAGTATTGTTGCTATTGCTGCAGAAGCACAGGTTGCAAATAATAGTTCGGGAAATAATTCCCCGCCCAATGCGTCGGACAAGATACCCGGATTTACGGCTACGATATAAGCCATTGTCACAAATGTCGTCACCCCTCCTGTTATTTCTGTACGCCAATCTGTGTTTTGGGCGTTAAACTTAAAGAATTCAGCAATTGTTCCTGTAATTTTTTCTGTTCCCATTTGTTTTTCCTTTTTTGGGTGAAACATGAGACGTAATAAGGAACCCGTTTCTCACTTTTACGTCTTATCTCTTGAGAAGGAATTCCACGCACTTTACATGATACTTGCGTCTGCAATCAAATGCAATTAGATTGAAACCTGTAGCGCGATAGGTTCGGGTATTCTTTCAACGTCAGCAGTTCAAGGGATGTCTCTCCCACATATCAGGAGAACTTGCCATGACCGAAGATATTGGCCCTTTGCTGAAGCACTGGCCCTATGACCCCAAAAATAGCATTCGCAAAATTTTCTCGTCCAAAGGCGTTGAAAAGATTCAGGTACGCATAGATCAGGGTCCATTTCAAGGTATTCTGCAGATGGAACTCGACGGGCGTCCCGATGGACGCAAACCACACAATAGTGCGTTTGCTCTGGATCATTTTACTGATCGGCTTCATCATTTTATTGAAGAACACGGTACATCTGATGGTTTTTCACTGAAAAAGTCGCACTGCAGTGAACTGTTTGATGAAAGCCGCCTGCTCTACGAGCGATATGTTTTTTTGCTCCAAATACGAGACTATGATCGCGTTATTCGCGATACACAGCGCAATATGGAACTGTTCCGTTTTGTCAATCAATACGCTGCCACGGAGAAAGATCGTCTCAATCTCGAAAAATGGTGGCCTTATGTTTTGCGAATCCACGCGATTGCGCGCGTGATGATTGCATCACAAGAGAACGATTTTACGAAGGGTATCCAAATTATTCGCGATGTGCTCGACAAGATCGAGAATCTGCAAGAAGTAGATGCAGAAGAATTTGGTATTGAAAAAAAGCGCTCTGTCGAGTCTCTGAACGAATTGCTCAACGAGCTCGAGCAACAGCGTCCTCTCACGGAATCTGAACGCCTGCAAAAAGAATTGCTCGAGGCGATTGACAACGAGGAGTTTGAACGCGCTGCCGAGCTTCGAGACCGCATTAATACAATAGGTGAGAAGGATGGATGAGAAGGTGTAAGAAGCGAGTTTTCTTGACAGAACTGGACTAAGCCTGTATCTTCTCTTTTCCATTGTAAAGAGAGTGCTAAAGTTATGACACATCAGATCACCACATCCCGCATTGCAATCACAACGGCTGTTGTAGGCCGTGTTGTAGTACTTGTACCCATGTGATGATGGGATTGATGATCGTATCGCAAAAGCATCTTGTCCCGTCATCGCTACACTGCAATGACGGTTTTTTTGTTTAACAAAGGAGATTGTTGCAATGGCAAGCAAACCCCAGACTCCGGCATCTGGCTCCACCTCTGGCGAAATGAGGGGTGCCGATATTCTGGTTGAATGTCTCATCCGCGAGGGGGTTGAAGTGCTCTTTGGCTATCCCGGAGGGGCCAGTATGGAGATGCACCAGTCCCTCACGCGTTCCAATATCCAGGTTGTGTTGTGCCGGCACGAACAGGGCGAAATTTTTGCGGCTGAGGGATATGCCAAAGCTTCGGGCAAGGTCGGGGTGTGTATGGCAACTTCTGGACCGGGTGCTACCAATCTGGTGACGGGGCTGGCCGATGCCAAAATGGATTCTGTGCCGCTTGTTGCCATCACGGGTCAGGTTCCCACTGCTGTTATTGGCCGCGATGCATTTCAGGAAACCCCGATTATTGAGGTTACACGGCAGATTACGAAGCACAATTATCTCGTGGATCGCATTGAAGATATTCCCCGCGTTGTCAAAGAGGCGTTTTACATTGCTTCTTCCGGGAGACCCGGTCCTGTGTTGATCGATATTCCCAAAAATGTGCAGCAAAGTGCTTGTGTGCCCGATTTTCCAGAGACGATTTCTATTCGCAGCTATACTCCCAACCATTTGCATGCTGACCGCGCGCAAATGCAAGAGGTTGCTCAGGCGATTTTAGAATCCAAACGCCCGCTTATTTATGCCGGTGGGGGTATTGTGACTGCGGATGCGTCTGAAGAGCTTCGCGAGTTTGCCCGAAAGACACGTATTCCCGTGGCTCAGACGCTGATGGGGCTGGGGGTTTTTCCGCAGACGGATCCCCAGTCTTTGCAAATGCTGGGTATGCACGGGTCGGTTTATGCCAATTACGCCATCAATCACGCCGATTTGTTGCTGGCATTTGGGGTGCGTTTTGACGATCGGGTGACGGGTAAGCTCGAAGAGTTTTGCAAACACGGTCGCATTGTGCATATCGATATTGATCCCTCTGAGATCAATAAAAACAAGGTCGCCCATTTGCCGATTGTGAGCGATATTAGATATGCCCTGCAAGAGCTAAACAGTATTGTTGTGCCAGGCGATTATCAGGCCTGGTGTGACGAGATTGAAACGTGGCGCAAAAGACATCCTTTTACATACAAAGATGTCGAAGATGTCATTTTGCCCCAGTATGCGATTGAGATGCTTTATAAGATGACGCAGGGTAAGGCCATTATATCTACAGGGGTGGGGCAACACCAGATGTGGGCGGCGCAATTTTATCCTTTTGATGAGCCGCGCCGTTGGCTCACGTCGGGCGGCCTGGGGGCGATGGGTTTTGGTTTGCCCGCTGCGCTGGGGGCGCAATTGGCTTTTCCCGATTCGCTGGTTATCGATATTGATGGCGATGGCAGTTTTGCGATGAATGTGCAGGAGTTGGCGACGCTTTATGCGGAGAAAATTCCCGTTAAGACTATGATTCTCAACAATCAGCATCTGGGTATGGTGGTGCAATGGGAGGATCGTTTTTACAAGAGCAATCGCGGGCATACGTTTATTGGTGATCCAGAAGCGGCGCAGGCGCATGAGGATATGAATATTCCGCCGGGTCACGCAATTTTTCCCGATTATGTAGCGATAGCAAAGGGGTTTCGCGTGCCTGCCGAACGGGCGATACGCAAGGAGGATCTCGTGCCGGCTATTGATCGCATGATTTCTTCCAATGGTCCCTATTTGCTCGATGTGGTTGTGCCGTATCAAGAGCATGTGTTGCCCATGATTCCCTCGGGTATGACATTTGCCGATATTATTACGGAGTAAGCATCTGTGTTGCCGGAAATGGACATTGCTCAAAGCGATGTCCATTTTTTTGTTTTATAGGGAACGCGGGTGTTGATCTGGTGGTCTAATCCTGCGAAACGGATAGAATAGACGAATCAGAGGAAAAAATAAAATGGCTGATTTTGATGAACGAGATCTGATTCGTCAATGCCAAAAGGGCGATGTGCAGGCTTTTCGCTATCTGGTTGAACGTTATGAAGACCGAATTTACGGTCTGTCGTGTTCGATTCTCGGTGATCCAGAAGCAGCGAGAGACGCGGCGCAAGAGGCGTTTGTTAGAGTGTATAAAGCACTGGGAAAGTTTGAGGGGCGGTCGAGTTTTTATACGTATTTGTATCGCGTTGCCACCAATGTTTGTCTCACGTTTGCCCAGCGCGAGCAACGGCGGCCCGACCGGGTTTCTATTGAGGGGATGCAAGAGGCGAGCGATATGGCACTGGATCGGTTTTTGGGTACGGATGAACCGCAAAATGATATTGAGCGCATTGGTTTGCGCGAGGAGATTCAGAAGGTGCTCGATTACCTGTCGCCCGAGCATCGCGCGGTGGTGGTTATGAAAGATATAGAGGATCTTTCTCAAGAGGAAATCGCCGATGTTTTAGATGTTTCTGTCGGCACTGTTAAGTCGAGGCTTTCGCGGGCACGGGCGCGTTTACGCGATTTGCTTATGCCGCTGTACCGCGAATGGCAAGGGGAGGAGATATGACTGATCGCGATAAATTGTTGCTCTATGTTGACGGTAATTTACCTGCGGAGCATGTGCGCGAAATTGAGGCGCGGATAGCAAACGATGCTGAGTTTCGCGCTGAATACGATTTGCTTCGCCATGTGCAGAGACGCCTGAGCCAGCGTCCGATGGTGCCTTCGCCGGGGTTGTGGGATGGCGTTCAGGCACAGATTCGGGAAGAGAGTATTTGGAATAGTCTGGTCTGGGCGGGCAAACGCCTCGTGCCATTGGCCGCTGCCGCTGCTGTTATTTTTATGGTGTTAATCGATAATGGAGATACCGAGGCAAATACGGTGTCCGACTATTTCGATTCGCAAACTGAGATGGTGCTGTCGGAGGTGCAAGCCGATAGCCTGGTTATCTATCCCGAGTAAACGACTGCAAAGGGACTATCATGTTTTCGTTTTCACCTCGCACACAGGCCGTTCTTCTATTTATGGGCATTTTTGCCCTGGGGCTGGTGTGTGGTACTATTGTCGAGCGCAAGTTTTTGCGCTCACCCGGTCCCCCCGGTCCACCTGGGGCGCGTGGCCGTCCTTATGATTACAACCGCATGATTGATCGAATGGGTCGTGATCTCGATTTGTCGGATGAGCAAAAGAGTGCTGTGCGGGCTGCATTTCAGGAACATCGGCGCGAGATTGATACGATGCGCCGAAAAATTGGCGAAGATATGCGGTCGCAGGAGCAAAAATTGCGCGAGAAGTTGAAGACGATTCTCACGCCTGAGCAGTTTGCAAAATTTGAAGAAAAAAACAAACGTCAAGGATTCCGCGGCCGAGGTGGCGGCCGCCGCGGTCCTCCGGGAGACCGTCCACCCGGTTCCCGCCGAGGACCACCATAATTCGTGACTTTCGCGTTGTGAGCAGATGCCGGCCTGAACACAGCCGAGGGTTGTTCGATTTTTTACTACAAACAGACAGCATGCTGGGAAACTGCTGTTTAACTATGAGGAGTTGGTATCATGAAACGCAAAATTATCTACGCAGTTATCGGTGTTTTTGCGATTGGTGTTATTGGAAGTGTCAACGCAGACGCTCAAAGAGGCAAACGCCGCGGTATGCGCGGTGGTATGGCGGCGCTGGAGTTGACGGATGAGCAGAAGGAAAAGATGTCTGATCTGCGTTCTGCCCATCAAAAGGCGATGGTCGATTTGCGCGCGGCACACCAGAAGGCGCGAATCGATTTGGGTGAGGTTCGGAAGCAGGACAATCCATCGGCTTCGGATATTCAGGCTAAGGTCGATGCGGTGACGGCGGCGCAGGGGAAGATTATGGCGCGCGAAATTCAGCATAATATTGATGTTAAAAATTTGCTGACCGCCGAACAAAAGGAGAAGCTCGGTGAGAGGCGACGAGGAGGGCGCATGGGTTTTCGCGGTCGCGGGGGTCCCGGGTTCAGAGATGGCGATGGTCCCCGTTTTAGAGGTCGCGGGGGACCTGGGTTTAGAGGCCGTGGTCCGGGTTTCAGAGATGATGATGGTCCCCGGTTCAGAGGTCGTGGTGGTCCGGGTTTCAGAGGTCGCCGAGGTGGAGACCGCGATCAGATGAAAAAGGAATCTGAGGCGGAGGAGAAGTCCGAGCATCACAGTGAAGAGTCATCAGAGATGTAGTTTTCGATTTGCCATTTGAACGCATAAGCGCGGCGGGTTTTTTCCCGCCGCGCTTTTTTATTGGTATGAAAATTGCATTTGTGCGTATAATGGATGAAACTTCCGTTAAAACCGCGCTTACATGTGGTGTTTTCGCAACAGGTGTGAATTTGGTTCACACGCGAAGATCGGTTTTAATTAGTTTTCACTATTTCAACAAAAGGTATCTATGATTCGCAATATTTTTTTAAAGATAGGCTTTTTTATTTTTGTCATTTTTCCGTGTGTTGTGCAAGCACAGGATCGCATTGCCGTAGATATGGGAGGCGATTGGCTGAGACGCGATTGGGACGATTGCGGCGAGAATGTTACGGGGCAACATCGAGATGGGGTGTTTGCGATTCGCAGCGATCATGCGGCGGCGCTTTTCTGGCAGGTGCCGACAAAGAATGGCACGGCGTTGGCTGTTGATCGTAGTCAGGATTGGATCAAGCGCTGTGACCGACCACCCAGGAGCTTTGGGAAGGATGTCCGCGAACAGGCGCAGGGGCAGTACGATCTCATATCTGCAACTGAGTATCCCTATATCTCATGGCGCTGGCGGGTCAGCAATACAATTGATGATAGCGATACGGCGGACCGCAAAGGCAAAATTCAGAAATCGGGTGATGATTTTGCAGCTAAGATCGGTATTTCTGTTCTCAATAATAGGGGGAAGCTGCGGGAGGTTGCCTATCTCTGGACGCGGACCATACCCGAAGAGACTTCGCTGACACAGGTGACGTCTGTTTTGGGATTTTTCAAGTTTAAGTGGTACCGCATTGTTGCCGAGAGCGGGGATCAAAATGTGAATCAATGGGTTGGGGAGTCGCGCAATTTTTACAGGGATTTCAAGCGCTTTTATCCCGATGAAGAGCCCGCAGAAGTTGTGCGCGTGTATCTTATGTCTGACTCAGATAATACGGGTAGTAAGGTGACGGGCGCGTTTGCAGATCTCGTTTTTCATCGCAAGCCTCCTGAAGGTTAAATTAGTTAGAGACCAACACAAAAAACTCGCTTGACTTTACTGTGTCCCCGATATATCTTCTGCACCGTTCAGTTTTATTCGCAGATATAGTTGAGAGTATAAGTATGATTTTTGTAACCCACCAGTGTAATACCCTGCAAATGATGGATAATTGCGCTATTAGTGCATCCGTGCAGATGTCATCATTTATTCGTGCCACCGGCCATGTGTGCCCGGAAAGTGGCATTGATCTCGCGGTTTTCACGGGTAATGACAAAAATATTATTGGCGGGTTCAAAATGAGACGACAGACTTGAGTATAAATGATAGTCTTGAAAAAACGAACCCGCTGAAGATGCTTCGGCGGGTTTTTTTGTTGGTGGTTAGCTACCCCTTCGGGGAGAAAGGACATGCGAGGTGGAATCCGATTTCGACTACCAGATGCCGTCCTATACAACTCTGATGGTTCACGATCTCAATATATCTACGCGGTGGTATTGCGATACGCTCGGTTTTTCTCTGATTTCGCAGATGCCGGGTGCCCATGGAGATCCGATTATGTCGCATTTGCGCTGGGCACCCCATGCGGATTTGATTCTGATGGAGGAGGGGCCAAATGTTTTGATTTCAAGCACCCGGGGTGCGGGGGTTACACTCAATTTTACGGTGTTGCGCGAGTCGGTTGACGCGATTGCCGATCGGGTGCGACGCGATGGCAATGTCCAGGTTTCCGGTCCACACGATCGCCCGTGGAATGCGCGAGAGGTTATTGTGATAGATCCCAATGGGTATCGGCTGAATTTCACGGAGCCGTTGCGCGTATCTGTTGATGGCGATGATTTGATGAATGATGTGATAAAAGGAATCACTTTGAACTGATATAGGAGATGCAGACTTATGCCCGAGTTATCCTGGTCTTTTCCGTATTCTTCTCAACGCATGCCAGTTATGGCGCGCAATGTGGTTGCGACGTCTCAACCGCTGGCCGCTCAGGCGGGGTTGCGGATGTTGCTCAAAGGTGGCAATGCCGTAGATGCTGCTCTGGCGACTGCTATGGCGCTTACGGTTGTCGAGCCCAATATGAATGGTATAGGTAGCGATGCGTTTTGCATTTTGTGGGATGGTGAGCAAATACACGGTCTCAATGCATCGGGGCGTTCCCCAAAAGCGTGGTCACCCGAATTGTTTGCCGGGCATTCGGTGATGCCCCAGCGCGGTTGGGATGCCGTGACTGTGCCCGGCTGTGTTTCGGCGTGGGTCGCGCTTTCAGAGCGGTTTGGCGTGTTGCCGTTTGAGGCGTTGTTTGAACCCGCAATTCACTATGCTCGCGATGGTTTTGTGGTTTCGCCTATTACGGGATACAGCTGGGCACAGGCTGTGTATAATTACGGGGATATGCCCGATTGGATGGCGACTTTTGCTCCCGGGGGACGTGCGCCGAAAATTGGGGAGAAATTTGTGTGCGAAGCGCAGGCGCGTACGCTTGAGCGCATTGCGGAGACAAGAGGAGAGGTTTTTTATTCGGGGGATTTGGCGGAGAAGATCGCTGCGCATGCAAAACGCACTGGCGGTGCGATGACAGAAGAAGATCTGGCAGCGCATCGGGCAGATTGGGTGGATACAATGACGATGGATTTTGGGGGTTATACGTTGCACGAGATTCCGCCAAATGGTCAGGGTATTGCGGCGTTGATTGCACTGGGGATGCTGGAGTATTGGGATTTGTCCGGGTATGCCGTTGATTCGGCAGATAGTTTGCACCTTCAGATTGAGGCGATGAAGTTGGCGTATGCAGATGCGCACAGGTATGTGTCTGATCCGGGTACGAGGGATATTGAGTTCGCGCAATTGCTCGATCCAGATTATCTGGCTGAGCGCGCGAGGTTGATTGATCTACAAAGGGCGGGGATGCCCGCTTTTGGCATGCCGCGTGGGGATACGGTTTATCTCACGGCGGCGGATGAAGATGGGATGATGATTTCGTTTATTCAGTCCAATTATATGGGTTTTGGGTCTGGTATTGTGATTCCGGATACGGGTATTAGTATGCAGAACCGAGGTGCGGGTTTTGTTTTGACGGAGGGCCACCCCAATCGCGTGGATGGGGGCAAGAGGCCGTATCATACGATTATTCCGGCGTTTGCGACTCGGGAGGGCCAACCCGTGATGTCGTTCGGCGTTATGGGGGGGCATATGCAGCCGCAAGGTCACGCGCAGATGATGATTCGGATTTTTACTTATGGTCAAAATCCGCAGGCTGCGTGCGATGCGCCCCGATGGCAGGTTTTTGGGGGTTTGAGTGTGGGGATTGAACCCGGTGTGGATGCGGGGGTGCTGGATGATCTTCGCGCCCGCGGGCACGATGTCCAGGTTCCATCGGCTATTGGATATGGCGGGGGGCAACTTATTTATAAACTGGATGACGGTTATTGCGCGGCTTCTGATCCCCGTAAGGATGGTCTGGCAGTGGGGTATTGAATTTATGAGTAAACGGAAGGATACAGCCTGGCAGGCGCGGGATCTGGCGCAGAAATATCTCAAGAATATTCGGCAGGCAATTCCGTTGTCCGATGAGCAGATTGCGGTTATGTGTCGGGTGATCAATGCGGATGACCACGGGGTCAATGCCGTGCTGGATCTGGGGTGTGGGGATGGCATACTCGGTGCCGCGGTTATTGAATGCCACCCGGATGCACGCGGCGTGTTTGTGGATTTTTCTGAGGCTATGATCGAGGCTGCGCGGAAACGGTTTGGTGGAACGGCTTCACAGCATCGTTTTGTTATTGGGGATTATGCGACGTCCGATTGGCTCAATCTGGTTGCAGATGACGCGCCTTATGATGCGATTGTATCGGGTTTTTCAATTCATCACCAGAGCGATGCGCGCAAGCGCGAGGTTTATGGCGAGATTTTTGATCTGCTTTCTCCCAATGGCGTGTTTGTCAATGTCGAGCATGTCCGCTCTCCGTCGAAGTGGGTTGAGTCGCGTTTTGCAGATCGCTTTATTGATGCGCTTTACGATTCTGTTACCCAGCGAGACCCGGAAGCATCGCGCGATGAAATTGCGCAGGCTTATTATTATCGCGATGATAAGCAGGCGAATATTCTCGCGTCTGTTGAAGATCAATGCGATTGGCTCAGAGCCATTGGTTTTTCAGATGTAGATTGTTATTTCAAGCTGTTTGAACTCGCTGTTTTTGGCGGGAGAAAAACTGGATAACTACCATGCATATACGCTATTTCCAAATCGCTGAGTTTGAAGAAAATAATAATGACGACAATAATCCGATCCGGCGACGGGCTGGACCGGCATAGGTCGTTTTGTGCCAGCATTTAGAGTAAAGTGCCCGTTGTCAAAAAGATGTGACAACGGGCTTTTTTTGTGCCTGAAACCAAAAGGAGTTTGTCATGAGATACATAGCAATGTCTGAACTGTCCAAATACATCGGTCAAACCGTTACCCTCCAGGGATGGGTGCATGCCCTGCGCGATCAGAAGTATGTCCAGTTTCTCATTGTGAAAAATCGAACGGGAAGTGTACAGGTCGTGCATGAAAAGACAGGGGCGTTGGCAGAGCGGGTTTCTGCTCTTACGCGAGAATCGGCGGTAACTATAAGCGGACGCGTTGTAGAAAATCCAGGTGTTCGCCTGGGTGGTGTTGAAATTCAGCTTGCGGAACTGCGTGTTGTCAATGTAGCTGAATCGCCGTTGCCTCTGGATCCGTTTTCCGAAAGTGCATCGGGTATTGACCATCGGCTGGATTGGCGGCATCTCGATCTTCGCGTTCCGCGCAATCGGTTGATTTTTGAGATACAAACTACTGTTGAAGGGGCGATGCGCGAGTATTGGATGCAGAATTATTTTATTGAGATTCACTCTCCCAAACTGATGGGTACAGCCAGTGAATCAGGGGCTGAGTTGTTCGCGCTGCCGTATTTCAATTCTACAGCCTATCTGGCGCAATCGCCCCAGTTTTACAAACAGATGGCGATGGCGTCTGGTTTTGATCGCGTGTTTGAGATTGCACCCGTTTTTCGCGCCGATCCCTCATTTACTTCGCGCCATACAACGGAGTTTACCAGTGTGGATGTCGAGATTGCATGGATTGATAGTCACGAGGATGTGATGGCATTTGAAGAAGCATGGCTACAACATGTCATTTGTACAGTGCGAGAAAAATATGGTGATGCTATTGCCGAAAGTTACGGTGTTGAACTCGCGGTTCCGGAATTGCCTTTTCCTCGGGTTACGATGGCTGAGGCATTGAAGGTGTTGTCCGACCAGGGCCACGCGCCAGAGCGAGAAGGCGATCTCGATCCAAAGGGCGAGCGTTTGCTCGGTGAATATATCCGCAAAACCTGGGGGTGCGATTATGTTTTTGTGATAGATTATCCGATGTCTGTGCGGCCTTTTTACCACATGCGTCATCCGGGCCAGCCTGAGTTGACCAGGAGTTTTGACCTTCTATATCGCGGTGTGGAAATTACCACAGGCGCGCAGCGCGAACACCGTCCCGATGTTCTGAGAGCGCAGGCGAGAGAGAAGGGGCTGGATTTAGAGGTTATCCAGTTTTATCTCGATTTTTTTAAGTACGGATGTCCCCCGCACGGGGGATTTGGTTTTGGTCTGTCGCGCTTGCTTATGATTATGCTTGGCTTGCCCTCCGTGCGGGAAACGACTTTTTTGTCCCGCACCCCCAACAGGTTGCATCCGTGAATTTTGTTGACCAATATAATTTTAATGTTGCGGTACAACGACATATAGAGTTTTTTGTTGATGTGTGACTTTAACAAGGAGAGTTTATGCGTCAATACGATGTATATGGGCTGGGCAATGCACTGGTGGATATTCAGTTTCAAGTTGATCCGTCGTTTTTTGAGGCGATGGAGATTGACAAGGGTGTGATGACGCTGATTGACGGAGATCGCCAGCGCGCGTTGATCGATGCTTTGGGCGGGAAGGAGATGGCGCGTTCGTCGGGCGGTTCGGCGGCCAATACGATGATCGCGCTGGCCAATTGTGGTGGACGGGGCTATTACGGATGCAAGGTGGCTGAGGATGCAGATGGCGCGTTTTATCTTCGCGATCTCAATACTGCGGGGGTGGCGTGCAATCTCTCACATCGCGGGGAGGGGGTTACGGGCAAGTGTTTGGTGATGATTACGGAGGATGCAGATCGCACGATGAATACATTTTTGGGGATTACGAGTACGTTTGGTGTGGCGCAGGTTGAGGATGCTGTGATTGCCGACAGCCAGTATATTTATATCGAGGGTTATCTGGTTGCAGCAGATGATGGCTTTGAAGCGGCACAGGCGGCGCAAAAGGTGGCGCAGGCGCACGGTACAAAGGTCGCGCTTACCCTGAGCGATCCGTCTATTGTGGCTGCTTTTAAGGATAGGATGACGGCATTGGTAGATGCAGGCGTGGATATGCTGTTTTGCAATGAGGATGAGGGCAGGATATTTACGGATGCTGAGGCAACCGAAGAGGCTTTTGACGCGTTGCGCCAAAGAGTGGGCGGTTTGGCTCTGACGTATGGTGCAGAGGGTGCCCGGATTTGCGATGGCGGCGATGTGGTTCACGCGCCGGGTTTTGAGGTTGATGCTGTGGATACCAATGGTGCGGGCGATTCGTTTGCCGGGGCGTATTTGTTTGCCGTGACCCGGGGGTATGATGCGGCTCAGGCTGCGAGGCTCGCAACTTATGTGTCCTCGCGCGTTGTCGCCAAATACGGTCCGCGTTTTGAAAGGAAAATGAGTGGGGCAGCGATCAATCGGATTTTAAAAATGCGTTAATCTTACCATTAATGTAGGGGCGAGGCATGCCTCGCCCATGCCCGTCATCGCGGCGGGGTTTTTAGCCGCGATCCAGAAGGTTTTGCTTGTCATTTTTTAAAGATCGGTAAGTCCTATAAAATCAAAATATTTGTCCTGTTACAAATTTTAACAAACTTTTCGTTGACAAGGTTATTTTAACTCTTTTATTTCTATTTGCTTACGTTTAATATGGCGATTTAGAGAATCTTATTTTTTGCGTTATATTTCATAAGTTTTTGGAATTTATAATTTCCATAAATTGTTGTTTTTAAATGAAATACATGTAATTCCGTACACTAAAATTCAATGGATTCTCGATTTTCACCATGGTCTTGAATGGTTTTCCGGAAGCTCGATTGGGCTTGTTGCTTACCTTATAAATCGCTTGTCTTGCCAATTATTCGGTATTATAATATCCCCTCTTTTTCGTTCACCCAAAACCTAAGGAGGCACTTTTGAAAAGATTTTTAGTTTTGTATGCCGGGGTTTTCTTATTTGCTGTATCTTCCGTTGATGCCCGCGATGCGGATCTGTGGGCTATTGGCGGATTGGTGAATTATCATCAGCCAACAGGTCCTTTGAGTGGCTGGTATGCTGGTGATTTGAAGTACGGCTTGAATGTGAGTTATGTGATTTCTCCGCGTTTGACCACAGAGGTGGAGTATCACTACTCGAAGTTTCGCAATTCAAATCTCCCCGGGCGCACGTTCGAATACAGAGATGGTCGTCAGGTCCCAAGTCCCGAAGCCGATTCGGAGATGACCTGGAATAGCGTGGCTTCGAACTGGCTGTGGTTTTTCAGAGAAAATGCCGAGACCATGTCCGACCGCAAGTGGTCGCCTTATCTGGGTTTGGGCCTCGGTTTTTACGATTATAGCCACAAGGTGCGTGGCTTGATTGCCCCGATTAATCGCGATATTCCAGTAGAGGTGGATCGCGGCGGCGTGCAGATATCGCTGGTGTATCCGGGCAATCCGAATTCCTCTCTGGATACCAAGAATCTAACAGAAGCCCAGATTGATAACATCGGCATAATTGACAATGGCCAGGTGTTATTGCACGGGTTGGTGCCCACAGAGGATACGCGAACAGCGTGGACAATTCCCATCAGTGCTGGTTTTGAGGGATCGCTGGGTACTTCTTATGGGCTCGATTTTCGCGTGCGCTACAATCTCATTTTTGGCGAGATCAATCCATTGACCGCTTGGGGAATGAACAAGGCATTTCCGATAGGGACAGTGGATGCTGGCGTGAGTTTTAAATATTATTTCGAGTAAATAGAGGTTCAGTTCTCTCGCGTTAGATAAAAAAATGGCCTTGTGCGTTCCATTGCGGTTCAAACTTTTTCGAGTAAAACAGAGATTCAGTTCTTCAGTATGAGAAACTGGACTATCCCACTCACCATTTTTATGGAGGGTCGTAAATGAGTAAGCGATTATTGTGTTGTCTGGGTCTGTTGGTCGCTCTGGCGATCAGCACCGGATTGGCAGAAGCGGCCACAACGGGTAAAATTAGTGGACGGGTTACTGAGGTTACAGGTGAGCCATTGCCCGGTGCCAATGTAGTGATCGATATCGATGGCGTGAAGCGCGCCGGGATCACCGATGAGGAGGGCGAATACTTCATCATCAATATCCCGCCTGGAACCTATGATATTGAATCCATTATGGTAGGATATACAAAGTCTGTTCGCACGGGTGTGATCGTCAATGTTGACCATACCACGACGGTGAGCTTCGAGATGCAGGAAGAAGCGATCGGATTGGACGAGATGATCGTCGTTGCAGAGCGTCCGCCAGTGGAGCACGACAAGACGGAGAGTAAATCCGTTATTACGGCAGAAGAGATTGAGTCGTTGCCGATCGTGCGCGAGATGTCGGACTTTGTGGAGTTGCAGGCGGGCGTGACCCCCGACGAAGAGGAAAGTGTTCGCGGTGGTAATTTCTGGGAGACGGCGTATATGGTCGATGGGGTGCGCGTGGTGAATAACGATGCGCGCGCCGGATTTACGCGGTTTCAAGGCGTGAACACGAGTGCCGTGCAAGAACTGACCGTGTTGAGCGGTGGGATGAATGCGGAGTATGGCAATGCGGGTTCTGTGGTTTCCGTGGTGACCAAAGAAGGTGGTCAGAGGTACACGGGCAGGGGTGAGTATCGCATTACGCCTCCCGGGCAAAAGCACTGGGGCAACAATGTGTATGAAGCTCCCGTGCATCGCGGCAGGATGCAGTGGGGCAATCCCGAGTGGGAGAACTTGCAAGCGTGGTATCCCGGTCCCGACGGTATTCTGGGGCACGACAATCAGACGGGAGAGATAACCGATTCTCAGTTTGCCACCGACGATGTTCAGCGCAAGGTTCACGAGCGCCAGGATTACACGGGCGTGTGGGGCGGTCGCGGCGAAGCAATGCTGGGCGGTCCGATTATGAGAAGAATTGGCTTCACGCTGACGTCTTCGATGAATCGCAATCCGTCGGCTTTTCCCGGCCCCACGGCGGTATCACTGCCTAACAACCGCACGAATTTCAAGCTGACGTATCGCCCGGGTAACAACGTCAAATTTAACTACGGTTCTCTGTTCAATCATCGTTCTCGGTATAACGCGGGCGTTATTCGGCGCATTGAACAGGGTTCGCGCAAGAATATGAACTCTTCTGGTCGCAACCTCTTCGTGCCTGCCGAATACTCGGGAGCGGGCAAGCGGCGTACGCGCGATTTTTTGAATTACGTCTCTTTGACGCATACGCTGTCGGCGCGCACCTTTTACGAAATTCGGTTCTCGTATTCCCGCACATCTGAGGTGAATACGGAACTGCCCTTCAATACAGATCAGCCCTATGTCGAGCCGGGTATTGGCAATGACTCTGGCTGGTTTTACATTGGTCGCCCGGTGGTGAACTGGACAAATTCAGAGCGCGACCGCTACCAGCTCAAGGTCGATTATTCGAGCCAGGTGACCAAAGGGCACTTCATCAAAACGGGTATTGACTTTTTGTTTTTCGACAACTGGGGTTTCACCCGCAACAAAAATGACTTCAGGGGTTTGATAGAGCGATATTACAGCCAGTTCAACAATCCCAATATCGGCGTGGTGCCGCGTCAATACGCCGTGTATTTCCAGGATAAAATGGAGTTTGAGGGGATTGTGGTGAATGTGGGCTTGCGCGGTTTGCGCTGGAGCCCGAATACCGAGATGCCGCAGTCAGCGTATTTTATCCCATTTTACAAATATCACGATCCGACAAAGGTGGAGAATATCCCAACCTATCGTCCAGGGTCCATTCATGTCTTGTCTCCGCGCGTGGGTGTGTCGCATCCGATTACGGAGAGCAGCGCGATGCACTTCACCTTTGGCAAGTTTGAACAGATCGAGCAGTTCTGGTGGATTTTCTCTCATAGCTATCGCACCGAAGAGGAATTTCTGGATGTGAACCAGAATGGTCGGATTGACGAGTCCGAGCTGTACAATACACAGGATGTCGTAGATGCCGGGCAATGGGGTTGGCCTAAGATCAAGCCGCTGATCACCACGAGTTTTGAAGTGGGGGCAGACTGGAACTTTATCACGGATTACACGGCGGGTATAACGGCGTATTACAAGCAGCAGGTCTTCCGCCGCAGCGGTGGCGTTTACGGGATGCAGTCTCAGGGTTTGCAGCACAACCGATCCGTGCAGTCATCGGGGCAGACGAATAACCGCGATACGCGCGGCTTTGAGTTGTCGGTTAAAAAGAAATTCAACTACATGACGGCGTTTACGATTGCCTACAATGTGCAGTGGGTTGAAAATGGCAACTCGGGCGTTCGCGGGTCGCACTATATCAATCCAGACAGGCTGGCGACCAAGAATCCGTCGAACTTTGGGAACTATGCCGGTTATATCGACAATGATGGCAACTTCCTGTCGCATTACTGGTATGAGTGGACACACGATTCCAATGGCGACGGTGATTTTCTTGGCGAAGGTGTTGCCGGTTCCGGTATTGTCAATGGCAGCGATACGGGCGAAGAGTTCCCGCGGCCCATGGATGGTATTACGCGCTTTTCGCGGGCACAGTCCTTTGGTAGCCAGGCGCGCAATCATCTCGAACTGGTCGAAGATGCTGCTGGGCGCAACAACTGGTCGCTGGATCCGGAAAACAGTCTGCTCAACTGGGATGGCAAAGGTGCCTCGACCTGGTTGCAGCGCCTCAACCAGTCTCAGGAGTTCCGGCCCGCCAACCTGAACCGAACCAATTTTGGCACGGTGACCTTTATGTTTTCCTCTCCCGACAGGTTTGGCCCGCGCTTTGTGGGCTTCAACCCGTTTGAAAATCTGCGCCTGAATATAGTGTATCGCCTGTTCACGGGTCGCAGGTTCTTCTATTCTCCGCCGGAAAGAGGCGGCGAAGGCTTCTACAATGGTCCCATTCACACGCGCACAGACATCAACTTTGAGAAGACATTTAAGTTCAACAGGCGCGCGAGCATAACGGCTTTCTTCGAAGCCTTTAATCTCTTCAACCAGAGAGATCCGCACATCAGCTATCGCGTGGATAATCAGCTGGTGGAAGTGGGGTCAGAATACGTGGAATGGGGTGTGATTTACACGCCATTGCCGGACAACCCCGAATATATTCAATATGGCGATGTGGGTGATTATCTGAGGTACCAGGATTCACCTCGCGAGTTCCACTTTGGTTTGAGAATGAGATTCTAAAGCTCAGCTTTCAGCGCTCAGCAGTCAGCGGAAAAGCCGATTGCTGAGCGCTATTTAATAAGGAGTTAGCTTATGCAACGGATATTCAAACAATTTACGCGGGTGTTGCTCGCCTTTGTGGTGCTGTGGGGGGCGTCGGAATTGTATATGGTGATCGATGCCGACGCGCAGCAGCGCACGCGCCGCCGCACGACCAATCGCGGGAAACTCTGGTTGTCGATGCGCAATAATGGCACCCTGGGGCATTCGCTGGATGGCGGCAACATCTTTGGTCCCGAAGTCGGCATGTCTTATCCCGGACGGTGGCAATCGACCTATCGGTCGGGTATTGTGAACCGATTTAATCGGCAGGATAATTCGCGTGGCAATGGCGTGTGGGTGATGGCGCGCACAGACGATGGGCGCAAATATGTGTCTCAGGGAGGTCCCCGCCAGCCATCCGCAGATGTTTTTCCGATCCAGCACAACCCGCGCAACAATGTCGAGAGCATTGCTGCGATCTGGCGGTCTGTGTGGCGGGCTGGTGGTCGTCCATTTAATCTGTTCAATTACGGACAGAATGCTGCGCTTTACTGGCCCCGCATGAGAAATATGAAGATCACACACAATTTTGTGAATGGCGAGCCTGTGGAATACCAGTATGCTGTCGCCACCTATGGTGGTCTGGGACAACGCGGTTTTCCACCTGGTCCCGACAAAGTGGAGCCAATAGATTATTACAACTGGGGGTTTGGATTTTATCCATTGAACAAAGAGTCGTTCAAGCAGATGCTGGAGTCGTCCTACAGAAGGGTGCGCGCAGGGTTGAATCAAATGCGTTCAAATGGCGTCAGTCACAATGATCCGCGTTTGTCGCCCGAGTTGTTCGGCGAGAATCTGCTGGTGACGGGCTGGTCGCAAGCTTCGGGTATTTCGGTGAAGCGGATGGTGCACGCGTATTCCACACCCGGCACGGATAATGACGTGATGATTCCTGTGCCTGCTCCCAATGGCAAGCAGTCTTCGATTATGACCCGGGGTGATTACGACGACTTCT
>JAPPAB010000030.1 GCA_026705765.1 Gemmatimonadota bacterium | reverse complement strand
TGTGGATGGTTTCAGTACATGGACGGCTATCCGGTACCAGGGGATATCCGAGGTGCTCATAAGCGGTGTTGGCGGCGATGATGCAGATGCTATTCTCAATACGATTGACGGGCATATCGTAGCGGCAGGCGGCGCAGGGTTGAAAGAAAATGGGGTTTTTAACAATGCGTACATTGTGGCTGCGGAGAGTAGTGAGGCGTCGCGTGACCGGCTGACTACTTTTAATGAACAATTCTCGGGCTACTATACAGGCGTGGCGCCTTCTGGTCGAACCGCTCAATTTGTGCCGGGATTCATGCGCGAAGATTGCATCTGCGGTATTTCAAATCGTTCGATATTTGCGGGATAAAATTATTCTTTAATCAATTGCATTACTTCTTCAAATAACGCTCCGTTTGTGCTGACGGCTTCGTTGCCCCAGATGGTCGCTTCGCCACTCCACGTTGTGAATGTGCCGCCCGCTTCTTCTAAGATAGGCGCGAGGGCAGCGCAATCCCATACGCTCATAATGGGGTCGAGCATGATTTCTGCACGTCCGGTTGCGACGAGCATGTGGCCATAACAATCACCCCAGCCGCGCACGAGTTTGGCGCGTGAGCAGATCCGGTCCATGGCTTCACCCCGACCGTGTTTATGCAGAGAATCGGTCAAGATCACGGTGGCGTCCTGAATGTCCGATATGTCAGATACCCGCGTGGGGCGACCATTCCACGTACAACCCAATCCACTGGCAGCACAAATCATTTCATTGAGTGCTGGAAAATGAACGACGCCAACGGCGGGTTTGTCCTCGATCTCTACGCCGACCATTACTCCGTAGAGGGGTACGCCGTGTACGAATGATTTTGTGCCGTCAATGGGGTCTAAAATCCATCGCCGTCCGGTTGTGCCTTGTTTGTCTTCGTGCTCTTCTCCCACAATGCCGTCGTCGGGAAAACGCGCTTCTATCAATTCTCTCAATTTTGTTTCAGCTCCTTTGTCTGCGGCCGTTACAGGTGACTCATCCGCCTTTTCTTCTACTTCGACTCCGGTCTGAAAATATCGCAGTGTGATGCGTCCGGCTTGCCATGCGGCATCTGTTGCAAAATCCAGTACTTCTCGCAGTGTGTCTGCCATTTTTTTCCCTTGAAAGGTTTTAATATGGAACATCCCGAACACAGCGGTGCTGTTCGCACCTATCTCGATTCTCTTTATGCCGATGAACTGCGCTATGTCGCGTGTCGAGCAACTGATCGCGAATCTTTTTTTCAATGGCAAGAGGAGGCGCGCCCGGTGCTTCAGCATCTGTTGGGTCTCGAAAGTATTGGCGCGTCTCTGGGCGATCACACGATTCAGGTGCAACTCGGTGTAGCGCAAGATATGGGCGATTATACGTTGCAACCGGGTGTGATTACTACCGAACCGCGTTTTGGTTTGCCGTTCTGGTATCTTCAACCCAAAGGAGATGGGCCTTTCCCGCTCGCTGTTTTGCCCCATGGGCACGACAAATACGGGATGGATACGTATATTGGGAAATCGCGCGATGACGATCATCGCAAAAAGATTGAGGCCGAAGACCGAGATGTTGCTGTTCAGGCGGTTAAGCGCGGGTTTGCCGCCATTGCGCCCGCTGCACGCGGTACGAGTACTACGGCTATTCCCGATATTAACAAGCGCCACGGTGCCCGCGATTGCCGCAGCCAATTCATGCACGCTTTGCTCGCCGGGCGCACTGCGACTGGTGAGCGCGTCTGGGATGTGATGCGTCTTATTGATTGGGCACAGGATATTCCCGAGATTGATACATCTACGATTCTGGTTATGGGCAATTCGGGTGGTGGGGTGATTACCTGTTATGCCGCCGCAGTGGATCCCCGTATTACTATTGCTGTGCCGAGTTGCTCTTTTTGTACGCTTGTGGGCACCAGTGGTTTGATTCACCATTGCGATTGCAATGGCGTGCCCGGCATTTTGCGTTTTGGCGAGATCTGGGATGTTGCAGGTCTTATTGCCCCGCGCCATCTCTGTATTGTGAATGGGAAACAGGATAGGCTATTCCCCGTGCCCGAAGTCGATCGCGCGGTCCAGGGTATTGCGCGTCTCTACGAGGTCGCCGGTGTTCCCGACCACGTCGAACACCACTACGGCGCCGCGGGCCACCGCTTCTACAGCGATCTTATGTGGCCGTTTGTTGAAAAAGTGAGGTGATGCTCATTTTGTCACTTCTTGGTGGTAAGGGTGTACCTTAACCCGCACGGCCCATTCGGTCCATTCTCGTTCGAGTGATTTTACCAATTCGGGATGTTCTGCTGATAGATCGCTGGTTTCACAGCGGTCTTTTTCCATGTCGTAGAGTTCCCAATTTTTGTTGGGATATCGAGTGTTGCCTTTCAGCAATTTCCATTTTCCCCTGCGTATGGCACTGGCTTCAAAGTGATCGAAACACAGGCTGCGTTCGGGCAGGCTGTGTGCGTTGAATAGGGGTACGAGGCTCGTCCCTTCTTGCGGGTGAATGCGTTCCCCATTGTGTGTTTCGGGATATTCAGTTCCGGTAATTTCGCATATAGTCGGCATGATGTCAAACAGGTGCATGGGAGTGCGAACCCAGCGGTCGGGTTGCGCAATCCCTTCGGGCCAGTGGGCGATGAATGGGCTACAATTTCCGCCTTCGTGGTTGTAGTGTTTGTACATGCGCAACGGGGTGTTGCTCAGGCACGACCACGCGCTGCCCACAGAGTGATACGTGCCCGGTCCACCGATTTTTTTGAGTTCTTCGCCCGTGTGGAGATGGGTGACGCCCAATCTGCTGCGTTCGTCAAATCCAAAAGGTCCCCATTCGTAACACGCGCCATTGTCGCTTGTAAACAGGATGAGTGTGTTGTCCAGTTCTCCTGTTTCTTCCAGGCGGTCAATGATTCTGCCTATGCCGCGATCGATATGTTCGATCATGGCGGCAAAGACCGCCATGCGGTAGGCGAGGTCTTCCTGTCGGTCCTGGGGGAGATCCTCCCAAGCGGGATTCTGTTTGCCGCTGTACCCATTTGCGATGGCATCATTTTCTTCGATGGGGACAATTGAACGCGGTGTGAATTGCCAGTTTTCTGTTGCCAGGCCGGATTCTTGCTGGCGTGCGTAGCGTTCACGGCGCAAGACATCCCAACCGCGACGGTAAATATCGAGATATGCATCGCGGGTTTCCGCTGGGGCATGTAAGGGAAAATGGGGGGCTGAGTGAGCGAAGTAGAGGAAATAGGGGTTGTCTTTTTGTTGCGCCTGGTCGATAAATTCTACGGCGTAATCGTTGAATGCTTCTGTTGCGTAGTATGCATCGTCATGAAAAGAAAGTTCGGGTGTTCGAGTTTCGGGATAGCGATGATAATAAGACGGATCCCATTGCGGTGCGCTGTGACCTTTGATGAATCCGTAGTATTCGTCAAATCCCCGGTCTTTTGGGTTCACTTGATCGCCAACGTGCCATTTTCCCACGCCATAGGTGCTGTAGCCCGCGGTTTTGAGGGCTTCTGCCAGTGTCACGCAGTTGTTGTTTAACCGACCCAAATAGGCCGGTCCCCATTCGGCGGTTCGATCAGGTCCCGTAAAATTGGCGATGCCAGCCTGATGGGAATACAGTCCTGTGAGCAGCGAAGCCCGCGAGGGACAACAGCGGGCAGAGTTGTAACTTTGCGTGAATCGCAGGCCATTTGCCGACAGGCGATCCAGGTTGGGCGTTCGGATCTCGCCACCATAAGAGCCGAGATCCGAATAGCCCATGTCATCTACGAGAATGACGATGATATTGGGTTTTTTCATTTGACGCGCCGGTCCCGTTTTGGATATCCGAGGGATTTGTCAACTTCGTTGAAGAGCGGTTCGCCAGCCTGATAGCGTTTCAGGTTTTGGCAGAAGAATCCAATGGTTCGGTTGTGTCGATTGGGAGATCCGCCGGCAGCGTGTGGGGTGATGATGACATTTTCCATGTCCCAGAGCGGGCTGTCAGGAGACAGGGGTTCTTTTTCAAATACGTCCAGGCCAGCACCGGCGATTTCGCCGTTTTTGAGGCCTTCGGCCAGAGCGGCTTCATCGACGATGGGACCGCGTGCAGTGTTGACCAGAAAGGCGGTGTTTTTCATCAGGCTCAGGGTGCGGGCATTGATGAGTTTTTCGGTTTCGGGCGTGTACGGCACGGCGATAAATACGACATCGGCTATTTGCAGACCTTCGTCCAGACGGTCCATGTCCCAGATCGCTTCGACGTAATCGGGTTTGTCTCCGCCCTGGATATCCAGCGCAATCAGACGCGCGTCATAGCCCTGGGCGAGTTGTGCATAGTATTGACCAATGCCGCCAAATCCGACGATGAGAATGGTGGCTTCCAATAAGTCGGCGAGTGGTGGGCGCGTCCAGGCATGGTCGAGTTGATGGCGAAAAGAAACGTGTAGCCCGCGCGTGAGGGCGGTGGTGAGTGCCCAGGCGTGTTCGGCGACCTGAACGGCATGGACGCCGCTGGCATTGCATATTGTGATGTCGCTGTTGGCGACTTCGGGGATCAGGGCTTTGTCCATGCCGGCGCTGGTGGATTGAATCCATTTGAGATTGGGGGCTGCATTGACAATTTCAGATGAAAAATTTCCAAATATGATTTCGGCATCTGCGACAGTTTCGATGATATTGTGATTATCTGCCATGACAACTTCGGCGTTGGGAGCCGTGTCTCGAACTTGTTGGCAAAGGTCTTCATCGACAGGGGGGTGTAAAACAATTTTCATCTTTGTTCCTTTCTGTGGTGGATTATGACTGTTGTCGGTGAGAAAATAAAGGTGTCTGGAAAATAATTGCAACAAGAAAAAAAGCGGGTACAATGTGCCCGCTTTTTTTCTTGTCCGCTTTGTCAAGCGGATATTAATAATTGTAGCCGCGCTCGTCGTGGAGGGCAATATCGAGTCCTCCGGTTTCTTCTTCTTGCGAGACGCGCAGGCCAACGGCGGCGTCAACGATTTTGAGCAGGATGAAGGATACCACGCCGCAATAGACGATGGTGATAATGACCGCGATCAGTTGCGCGGTGAATTGACTGCCCATGGTCATGCCTTCGGCCAATCCCTGACCGCCCAGACTTTTGACGACAAAAATACCGCATAGCAGGGTGCCAATAATGCCGCCCACACCGTGGACGCCAAAGACGTCGAGGGAGTCGTCGTAGCCCAATTTGCGTTTGAGTGTGGTGGATGCCCAAAAGCAAATCGCACCGGCAGCAAGGCCGATGACAATTGCGCCTAGGGGACCTACGCTGCCCGAAGCTGGTGTAATGGCGCCCAATCCGGCGATGGTGCCTGTAACCGCACCTAAAATACTGGGTTTGCCGTTTTTAATCCATTCGATAAACATCCAGGTGGAGGTGGCGACTGCGGCAGATATCTGCGTGACGAGCATGGCCATGCCTGCGGCGCCGTCGGCAGCGACGGCACTTCCGGCATTAAAGCCGAACCAGCCGACCCACAGCATGGATGCGCCAACGACCGTAAGGCTGAGGCTGTGAGGCAATATTTGTGCGTCGGGATAGCCCTGGCGTTTGCCAATGACAATACACGCGACGAGTGCTGCGACACCCGCGTTGATGTGTACAACAAGCCCACCCGCAAAGTCGAGTACACCCATGTCGCCAAAGAAGGAACCATCACCACCCCATGTCATGTGGCAGATGGGCGCGTAAACAACAATGCTCCAGAGTACGGAGAATAAGAGTACGGCTGAAAATTTCATGCGTTCGGCAAAAGCTCCGACGATGAGCGCAGGTGTGATGATGAAGAAGGTCATTTGAAAGGTGATGAAGACCGTTTCTGGAATTGTACCAGATAGGCTATCGGCTGTCACACCGGATAAGAACGCGGTGCCCAGACCACCGATGAAGGAGTTGAGATTCGTGGTACCTGCTGTCATGCCATTGGTGTTGAAGGCGAGACTATAGCCGATGATGACCCAGACGACGCTCAATATTGCGGTGAGCGCGAAGCACTGCATGAGGACGGAGAGTACGTTTTTGGCGCGTACGAGGCCGCCGTAAAAGAGGGCGAGACCGGGGATGGTCATAAATAGTACCAGGGCAGTTGAGGTGAGTAGCCAGGCTGTGTCACTGCCGTTGAGTTGTTCGTGTGCGTCGGCAAGCGCGAGGTCTGGCAGTCCTAAGACGAGCATGAGGCTTGCAAAGATGTAAGAGTGGCGTTTCATATTTGTGTTCCCTCCAGAGTTTTTCATTTTGTGGTTCTAAAGTGCGTCGGGTCCAGTTTCGCCCGTTCGAATGCGAACAGCTTGTCCCAAGTCTGTGACAAAGATCTTCCCATCACCTACATTGCCGGTTTTGGCTGCATGCTCTATCGCGTCAATGGCGCGATCAGTCTCATCGTCATTGATGGCGATCTCCAGCTTGACTTTGGGCAGAAAATCGACGATGTATTCGGCACCGCGATAGACTTCTCTGTGTCCTCTCTGGCGTCCAAAGCCGCGCGCTTCGGTGACGGTCATGCCCTGGATGCCGATGTCGCCGAGTGCTGCGCGCACATCGTCCAGCTTGTGGGGCTGGATGACTGCTGTGATGAGTTTCATACTGTACTCCTCCTTCATAAGGTGTGTGGTCGGGATCGCTTTTCGATCCATTCCGAGGTCGTGTATTATAAAACCCGATTTTTGAATTACAAAGAAAAAAAAAAGAGCGGACACAGTGTGCCCGCTCTTTTGGCTTAGCTGAGAGTTTTTAATAGTTGTAACCTCGCTCGTCGTGGAGCGAGATATCGAGTCCTTCGGTTTCTTCGTCTTGCGAGACGCGCAGGCCAATAATGGCATCGACGATTTTGAGCAAGATGAAGGATAAGACGCCGCAATAGACAATGGTGAAGACGACGCCGATGAGTTGTACGACGAATTGTCCGCCGATAGAATCGGCACTGAGTCCCTGGCCACCGAGGCTTTCAGCGGCAAAGATGCCCGTAAGGAGCGCACCCACAATACCGCCTATGCCGTGAACACCGAAAGCGTCGAGGGAGTCGTCATAACCCAATGCGCGCTTGAGGCTGGTGGCTGCCCAGAAGCAGAGGACGCCAGATGCCAGGCCAACGACTATCGCGCCCATCGGTCCTACGCTGCCCGAAGCAGGGGTGATGGCGACGAGACCGGCGACAGCACCCGTGACTGCACCGAGAATACTGGGTTTGCCGAGTTTGATCCATTCGGCGGCTATCCAGCCCAATGTTGCAGATGCGGTGGCGATCTGTGTGACGAGCATGGCCATGCCTGCAGAACCATTAGCACCAGCAGCACTTCCAGCATTAAAGCCGAACCAGCCGACCCACAGCATGGACGCGCCTATAACGGTGATTGTCAGGCTGTGAGGGGCCATGAGCGTGTCGGGATAGCCCTGGCGTTTGCCAATGACAATACACGCGACAAGTGCTGCGATACCCGCGTTGATGTGTACAACCGTGCCGCCTGCAAAGTCGAGTACGCCCATATCCCAAAAAAAGGCACCGTCACCGCTCCAGGCCATGTGGCAGATAGGTGCATAGACGACGATGGACCAGAGGATTGAGAACACAATCATGGCCGAGAATTTCATGCGCTCTGCAAAAGCACCGACAATGAGGGCGGGAGTGATGATGGCAAAGGTCATCTGGAAGGTGATCCAAACAGTTTCGGGAATGGTGCCAGACAGGCTGCTGGCGGTTACGCCGGATAAGAACATAGTGCCTAAACCGCCGACAAAGGAGTTTATGTTGGTCGTACCGGCTTCCATGCCATCCGTGTTAAAGGCGAGACTATAGCCGATGATGACCCAGACCAGGGTCATGATGGCGGTGAGGGCGAAACACTGCATGAGAACGGACAAAACATTTTTGGTGCGTACGAGACCGCCGTAAAAGAGGGCGAGGCCGGGGATGGTCATAAATAGCACCAGGGCTGTTGAGGTGAGCATCCAGGCTGTGTCGCCTGAGTTGGGTTCGTGTGCGTCGGCAAGCGCGATGTTGGGCAAGGCCAGCAACAATGCCAGGCCGATGAGCAGGGTAAAGATGTTATGGCGTTTAATCATTGTATTCTCCTGAGATTATGATTGTGTTACAGCGCATCGGGTCCGGTTTCGCCCGTTCGAATGCGAACAGCTTGTCCTAAGTCTGTGACAAAGATCTTCCCATCACCTACATTGCCGGTTTTGGCCGCATTCTCTATCGCGTCAATGGCGCGATCAGTCTCATCGTCATTGACGGCGATCTCCAGCTTGACTTTGGGCAGAAAATCGACGATGTATTCGGCACCGCGATAGACTTCTCTGTGTCCTCTCTGGCGTCCAAAGCCGCGCGCTTCGGTGACGGTCATGCCCTGGATGCCGATGTCGCCGAGTGCTGCGCGCACATCGTCCAGCTTGTGGGGCTGGATGACTGCTGTGATGAGTTTCATACTGAATTCCTCCCTGAGGTAGTTGGGGTGGCGTAAACTGACGGTTGAATATATTAGGCGTATATTTCTTTCCCGTTTCTTATCTGTTAAATGTGTATTACATATCGGTACGTTTATTGAGATTTACCCTCAAACTTTCGTATATTGTCCGGAGTGCATTTTACAGGGAGGCGATGTGGATAAGCGTTTGGAATTTAAATACAAATTGCACGAGCGATATGCTGTTCAGGCGTATGACAATGCGGATGTCTGGGCCGGGAATCTGACGGTTGAGTTGGATGGTATTCGATATGATTCAGTGATGGCTCGGGCATTTTTGATGCCTGATAGTGCAGTAGAAGCGCGTGTTCGAGCTGAGTTATTTGTTGCGGATATCGATTTGGCTACTTGTCGTACGGGTGATGTAGAAGCGCGTGTGTGGACCGATGTGAATGATCGCGGCTTTGTAGATGAGCGAGGTGAGTTTCGCACAGGTACGGGCTTTTATGTTTCTATGCGTATGATTGTGGATGGGGTAGGGCAACCCGTTCTTTCGGGGAATAATCTGGTTTTCGAATCGGATGTGATTCAGATCGATCAGACGGGTGTTTTTCACTATACGGTCGAGTTTTCGGCTGATGATAAGGCAGTGTCTGACGCTTCAAAGGCGTGGATTTCGGTTAATGATATTGCACTGAATCGAGATGGGGTAATCGCGATCAGCCCCGAACAGGTTCGCCGTTGTTTTTCAATTACCGAAGTCTGTGTGCGAAAAGTTGGCGCGCGTCTGGATGCAGATGGGCAATTTGTGAGTGGTACATTTTGCGATGTGACATTGCGCCTTGGAGAGATGCAGACAGATGTGGTGTATTTGCTCCCTTTTTTTGAACCTGGATTTGGAGATTTGCATACGGGACAGGATGTGCGCAAAGGCGCGCTGGGCAGTGTTTATGCCGTGCGGGATTTTTTTCGGATTGACCCCGCTCTGGTCACGTCGCCAGAAGAAGTGGATTTTCTTGCACTGGTGTCGGATGGGTTGATTACCGACTTGGATTTGCAGACACTATTGCACGAGCGACAGTTGTCGAGGTTGCGTAAGGTCGATGATTTTAACAATTTCCGCACATTCAAAGAATTGGTTGATTGGGTTGGGCGCGATACGCTGATACAGGTGATTGGGCGTGCGGAATTGCGCGCGATAGCGCGGCGGGCACACGCGCTGGACAAGCAGGTGATTTTCGATCTGGTGTTGATGCAGACCAGCCGCGATTGTCCGTTGATTGAACAATATCCCGACTGGTATGTGATGGATGAGCAGGGACAGCCAAAAATTCATCAGATTGCATGGCTGGTGTATTCGGATGTGGCGTTGCTCGACTTGCCTTTTAACAGGCCCTTGCAAAATTATCTGTCGGGAATCGCGCCTTTTTGGATGCGTACCTGTGATCTGGATGGGGTGCGTATTGATGCGAGCCAAACTGTGGATCGGCCATTTTTGAAGCAGATTAAAAACCGGATCAATGCGGTTAAGCCCGATGCGCTCGTTTTGGGCGAAACTCTGTGCGAGTTAGGTGAGGCAGTGGATATTCCGGTGGATATGATTTATGCATTGCTGGTGGATTTTCATCGGGATGCGGAATACGGAAATCAGTATGCCGATTTTTTAGAGCGCACTTCTGGCACGTTTGCACCTCGCACTGTGGCAATGGCCTATTTTGAGAATCACGATAGCCCGCGCGCGACAAAGATCTGGCGGGATCGCTATCAATCCCGGACGTTGGCACTGCTGCGCAATATCCAGTGTTCGCTGATCAATGCGACGGCGGGTACGGCACATTATGTGAATTTGGCGTATGCTTTAGAGTGGGGTTCAGAATGGGGCGAGGAGGCGCGTACTGATTTTGAAGCATCTACATTGTTGCATCCCGAGTGGGCAGAGCGAGAGCCCCATTCCCAGCTTGTTGCCGCTTATGAGGCTTTGCACGAGTTTGTGAGCCAGCGGTCTGAGTTGCAAACCGGGCATGTTTATTTTCACCGCAATATCGATTCTGAAGACCGCGTTTTTGCCTATACGCGCTATAACCAGCATTCGGGATTGCTGGTGGCGCACAATCTGGATGCGCGTTTTGTTAGAGCGGTTGTCTGTCCAATTCATCTTTTGCCAGATGTTTCGCTATTGCGTATAGACCGGGTCCCCGCGTACGATACTTATGAATTTTTTGATGGCTCGGATTTTGATTGCATCGCGTTGACAGACGAAGGTGTGTCGATGAGATTGAAACCTCTTCAGAGTGTGGTGATAAAGTTGGTTTTTAGAAGCTAAGAATAAGATGGCGAGTTCAATAATTGGGAGGTATGGCTATGAGTTCAGTAGTGGAGTATCCAGCAGGTGCAGATCAAATTGATCACGAGATGCCTTTGGAGTCGTTTGACCCAGGGCGAATTTTGGAAAAATTAGACCTGACGGGTTTAGAGGCGGCAAAACGGGCTGCAGATGCCGGGGATCGAAGTGGCGCACTTATAGTATTGCGCGATTATTATCGGGCGAAATATCCACTGGATGAGGTGTCTGGAGAAGGCGATTTTACAACTGCCGACAAAATTTGTCAGCGCATTATTCAGTGGGGGCCTTATGAAGAGGCGCGTTATGGCGATGATTTTGACTGGGAATGGGATCCCCGCGGCGATATTGAATGGGTTGCGGCTGTGTATCGCTTTTATTGGGCTGCACCGCTCGTACAGGCTTATGTTGCGACGCGCGATGAAAAATACGCCCGAACATTTGTGGAGCTGACGACGGATTGGATTTCTAAACATTCGCTGGAAAATCACACCCAAACCCATTCCGTTTATACGTACTGGAAGGGGTTTGTCTGGCTGGATATTCAGACGGGTATTCGGGCGACGAATATCTGTTCGGCATTTCGCAGTTTGGTTCATGCCGAGGCATTTACGCCCGAGTTTCTCGGTCTGTTGCTGGCAAGTCTGTACGATCATCAGGTTAAGACAAAGCTGATTCCGATGGGGTTGGTTCACAATAAGGCCGTGTTTGAACAGCGGGGGTTTATCAATATTGCCTATACGTTCCGCGAGTTTGCGGAGTCGCGTGAATGGATGGCGTTGGCACTGGCGCGCGTTGAAGAGAATTTTTTGGCGCAGACAACAACAGATGGCGTTCAGCGAGAGTGGTCTTTTGGGTATCATACGGGGGTGTTGCGGGATGCTGTGGAGATTTTTGGACGCATGGATACCTTTGGCATTGAGATTTCAGAGGCGTTTCGAGAGCGCGTGCGGTTGATGTACGACTATATTTTCTGGATTGCGTCGCCCGATCTGGGTCCGCCGATGTTTGGCGATGGGTCGCGTTCGTTAAAGGAAACGGATGATCGCTCAAAGTGGGATCTTTATGACGCACTTGTCGAGGCTACGGAATTGCTGGGTGATCCCAAATACGTTGCGCGGGCGACTCTGGATCGCGAATTTTTGCCCGAGCAAAAGAGTCGAGCATTTCAAGAGGCGGGTTTGTATGTGATGCGCGACGATTGGGGACCCGATCAGATTCACCTGGCGCTGCACTGTTCGCCGCCCGCTATTTCGAGTCACGATCAACCGGATAATGGGACGTTTGAATTGTACGCTTATGGGCGCTGGTTGATGTCTGATACGGGTTTTTACACTTATGGTCACGATGCAGAAGGCCGTGCGTGGCATCGGCAGACGACAGTGCATCAGACTTTGACACTGGACGGTGGTGATACGTCCGATGATGGGCGGCATTTATTGTGGGTGTCAGAAGGGGCTAATAGCGATGTGCTGGTGGTGGAGAATGGGTCGTATCCGGGATTAGTTCACCGCCGTTCGGTGTGGTTTGTCAATCGGCAGTTTTTCGCGTTTTTGGACGAGGCGATTGGCGATGTTCCCGGTCAACTGGATTTGCATTTCCAATTTGCACCGGGCGATGTGGTGTTTGATGAGGCGGGAAAGCGCGCTTTTACGCAATTTGACGATGCTAATGTGGTGGTGCAGGCTGGTGCAAATTGCGCGGTATCTATGGCGGAAGAAGAGGGATGGTTTGCATGGACTTATGGTTCGCGTGTGCCGCGCAAAGCATTTCGTTTTGCGCTGAACGAGCAGGCGCCCACGGCGTTTTTGACTCTGGTTGTGCCCTATCGCGGGACAGATGTTCCCGGCGTTTCAGCCGAATTGTCCGATGTATTTCACGCTGGGGATGACCGCGCTGAATTGGCTGTTGAGGCTTTTGAAAAAACATGGACGCTTGGACGAGATCTATCTTCGGGCGAGGCATGGGTGCGAAGTTGATTCGTAGAATGGAGCCTGCTATGGATTTACAACTCCCTGAAGTTGGTATCCCCGACCGCGTCAGTATGACCGGCCCTTTGCTGGCGAACCAAAAAGCCGTCTATGCCGAACTCGATGGGCCAGGCTGTATTCAGCACCTTTGGGTCGTACTGTCGCGGCCAGAGCGCATACCCATGACCAGCCGCAAAGTGCTTATTCGCATCTATTTTGATGATGAGCCGATCCCTTATGTTGAGGCGCCTGTCGGTGACTTTTTTGGGGTCATGCATGGCCAGGGCTGGTATCCGATAGACACCCACTTCCTGTCGGTCAAGGCCTGGATTGGCTACAACTGCTACTTCCAGATGCCCTTCGCCCGATCCGCCCGGGTTGAGTTTGAAGCCGGACCTGAAGATAACCGCGCCTACCTGCAGGTGGATTGGCACCGCTACCCCAATCAGACGCTGAGTGAAAGGCGACGTTTCTGTGCCCGCTGGCGGCGAGAGATGCCGACCCAGCGCTACGGTGAAGATTTCCTGATGCTGGATGCCGACGGGCCGGGAGAGTTGTTGGGTTTTGTGTACGGCGTGCGTTTGCTCGATGATGTCGATCGCTGGAGCCACGGCGGGGCTGAAAATATCTACATCGATGGAGAGGGAGAACACCCGGCCTTTTTGCGCGGCATTGGGGGCGAGGATACCTTTGGGGCTGGCTATGGGGGAGCTTTGCATCCGCCTGAAACCCATCACTACGCCGCAATGCCTTACTATGTGCATGAGGATGTGGGACAGGCGCGTCCAGCGCAACGGTTGGTGGGCTACCGCTTCTTCGAAAAGGACGCACTTCCCTTCCAGCAATCGATTCACATGCGCTTCGGGTGTATGGCAAACGATATCTGCTCTACCGTCTATTGGTACCAGCAGGACGCCGTGCGACCATTCTTCGCCGTGCCCGATTGGTCACAGTTGCTGCCCGGTGTCGAACTGCCGCGCGGCACCCATGATCTGCCGCTGCCACCCAGCGGCGAATGGTGGCTATGTGGTCCTTTCGCCAATCACAACGGTCAAGCGATGGAAACGACCTTACCCCCGGAGACGGCCTTTCAGATAGAAGCGACGTTTGATGGTTTGCACGGTGAAGAGTCGGCCTGGTTGACCGCTGGCTCACGACAACAGGGACGGGACGTAGCGCGTTGGGTCAAACGCGCCGCCCACCACGGATTTGTCGATTTTAACCACGTGTTTCGACCCTGGGGCCCGGGTGTGGGCAATACCGATGTGGGCGCAGCGCTTGCCCACTGCGTCTTACATGCACCTGCGGATATGACGGCAAACCTGCGTGTGGCCTGGGATGATGACTTGATTCTGCGCGTAAACGATGAGGTTTTCGATTTGGGGCACCACTACGCTTTTCGAGCCCAGAGTATTCCGGTGACGCTTCGGGCAGGTGCCAATTCCATCGTGCTCAAGCTCAGTAATGACCGGGGCTCCAATCACGGCGGCTGGGCGTTCGCTTTCCGGGCTACAACAGCCGATGGAGCTGTTCTGGTTCCCCAGGTAGCGTAAACAGGAGGTTTTTTATGATTCACGACAATGTCGAATTTCACAATGTAGCTGAGTTGCGAGAAGTTGAGGGGAGAGATGGACTTAGGGTGCAACGCGTGCCCGAAGATGTGCGGTTGTGTTTGAATGCGGGTGCCCAGGAACGCATGTTGAGTCCGGCGGGGTCGGAGATCCGTTTTGTGAGCGCGGGCAATAAGGTCAATGTGACGCTGTCCAGCCCGGGCGGATCGGCTGAAGTGATTCCGTTTTTTGGCCCTTTTCAGGGGAAAGAGCGTTTTCAAATTGGGCAGGAGCCAAGGACGCTGGAATTGACCTATCCCGCGAGATTAAAGACGATTGAATCTGAAGCGGTGCGGGATTTGCCTTTTTCGCGCGATGTGTGGCGGTTGGTCTTGAGAAATACCAGTTTGCACTATCACAGTATCGAGGGCGAAGGGCTGCGTCCACCCACGGTTGACGAGTTGCCAAAGCGGCGGTATTTGAGCTATGGCACGTCGATTACACACGGGGCGTCGGCTACGGCGATGCATTTGACCTATGTGAGTCAGGTGGCGTGGCGTTTGGGTGCGGATTTGATCAATTTGGGCGTGGGGGGATCGGCTTATTGCGAGCGCGAATTGGCAGATTATATCGCTGCGCGCGACGATTGGGATGTGGCGACGCTGGCTTTGTCGGTCAATATGATGGGTGCGGGATTTTCTCTGTCGGAATTTTCCGAGCGCGTGACGTATATGGTAAATGCGGTTGCAGGTGCGAATCCCGACCGGCCCGTGGGGTGTATTACGATTTATCCGCATTTTAGAGAATTTTGTGGCGATGCCGAAGAACGCGAAAGGACGGCGGCTTTCAGGCAGGCATTGCGAGATGCGGTGGATAGTTGTCCCCATGAAAATGCACATTTGATTGAGGGAACAGACATGTTGCGCAATATCGGTGGGTTGACGGTGGATTTGATTCATCCAGGGGACCACGGGATGATCGAGATGGGAGAGCGCGTTGCGGGGCGGTTGAAGCCTCTGTTAGATCGCGATGAGAGGGACGGGACCGTTAGAAAGGTCAGGAAGATTAGAAGGATAAAGAAGACAAAATAGAAATCGGTTTTTTGCTGTAAAATACAAGCTCGGATGAATTTTGAAGAAGTTCATCCGAGTTTTTTATTTTTTGGAGATGGCTTAGAGCAATATCCACAAGATGTAGAGGACTACCGCTGTGCCCAATAGTGCGCCGCCATAACAGAGAAAGGGCAGGATTTTGGCGAGGCTGTGCAATCCGATTTCAGCGAGGGTGAAGCGGATTCGGTGAGCCGCGTGGTAGAGTGGGAAGATGAGCAGGACGCAGAGATAGACTTTGACTATCGGATTTTGGAGCAGTCCGGTCAGGCGTTCATGTGACATGAGTTCGGCGTCTATAAGTCCCAAATGTATGGCGATGCCGCCCAGAAAAATGTGGATGGGTATGAGGAGTGCGGCAATAACACCGCCTTGCGAGAACATGCCCCACCAGAAGGGTTCGCTTTTGTGTTCTTTGTAATTCACGGCGATATCCTCGGTCTATAGAGTTATGAACAGATAGGCGATGACGATTGTTGCAACTATCCAGGCGCCGTAAGACCCCAGTGCGATAATAATGGGTGGCAGGGTCTTTGTGCCAATTTTGACGAGGCCACGTCCAGCTGCCTGCATTTTGGTCGTTAGACCCAACCAGGTCCAGCTGTGGTACATGGCAAAGAGCAAGGCGATGACGTGAAATGCGATCCAGGGACCTGAGCTTAGAGTTTCGCGGAAGGCTGCGTGTGCGTCTGGCCCTTTTGTTAAAAGAAAAATTTCGTAGATAAAGAGCACGACGTACAGGGCGACGAATACGCTTGTGAGTTCGCGGAGCAAGAACATGAAATATCTGCGATTAAAATGTCCGCGGTCGCGCAGCCACCAGGCTTTGGATATGGGGCGCGTATAGGTTTTGGTCGTTTCGGAGTCGAGCATCATTTTTTGGTTCCCCAGGGCATGACAAGCGATTTCATGCGGTTGGTTGTGGTTGCCACTTTGGTCTGTTGAATGGCTTCTGCGGGATCGACGTGTTTGGGACAAACGACGGAGCATTCACCGACATACGTGCATTCCCAGATGCCTTCTTTGCTGGCGATGACGTGTTGACGCTGTTGATTGCCTTCATCCCGGGAATCGAGGTTGTAGCGGTGTCCCAGGGCAATTGCGGCCGGACCGACGAAGTCGTGTTCGAGGCCATAGACTGGACAGGCCGCGTAACAGAGCATGCAGTTGATGCACTGGCTGAATTGCTTGTAATCTTTGAGCTGATCTGGCGTCTGGAGGTATTCCCCTTCGGATACGGGTTTTTCTTCTTCTCGAATGATCCAGGGTTTGACCGCTTTGAGTTTGTCCATAAAGTCGGTCATGTCGGTGACGAGATCGCGCACTATGGGGAAGTTGACCAGGGGCTCCACGCGCACTTCGCTGGGATAATAGTCGCGCAACATCGCGGCGCAGGTGAGTTTGGGTTCGCCATTGACCATCATGCCGCAACTGCCGCATACGCCCATTCGGCAAGACCAGCGGAATGAGAGCGTGCCGTCGATGTGGTCTTTGATGTGGTTGAGCGCGTCGAGAACGACCCAGTCGTCGCGAAATTCAACTTCGTAAGTCTGTTCGGTTGGCGCGTCCTCTTCTTCGGGACGATAGCGCAATACCGTGATTTTTATGGTTCTGTGATCGCTCATAAATTTTCCTTTAATAGGTTCGTTCTTCGGGTTCCCAGCGCGTGAGTGTTACGGGCAGGTACTCGATGCGGGGGTCGCCATCGGTTTGATAGGCCAGAGAGTGTGTGAGGAAGTTTTCGTCGTCGCGCTCTTCATAGTCTGATCGCGCGTGAGAGCCTCGAGATTCTCGTCGCAAGAGGGCCGAGTGTGCGAGCCCTTCGGCGACGTCGAGCATGTAACCCAGTTCGAGGGCGTTGACGAGGTCGGTATTGAAGACGCGCGAGTGGTCGTCTATGCCGATATTTTCATAGCGTTCTTTTAGGGTGCGAATGGTGTCACATGTGGTTTGGAGTGCGTCTTCGGTTCGGAAGATGCCTGCGCCTTCTTCCATGGTTTTGCGGAGGTCATCGCGGATATTGGCCACGCGCTCTTTGCCGTTGTTGCCAAAGAATTGGGTTTCAATGCGTTTTTGTTCGTCTTGCGCCATTTTGGCCATTGAGGCCGAATCTGCAAAGTCGATGTCGGCGGCGTGTTGCGCGGCGACCTGGCCTGCGCGCGCGCCAAAGACGAGGCATTCGCTCAGTGAGTTGGATCCCAGGCGATTGGCGCCATTGAGGCTGACACAAGCCGCTTCGCCTGCGGCATAAAGACCGGGGATGGGTGTTTCGCCATTGATGTCGGTATGTACGCCGCCCATGCAGTAGTGAACGACCGGACGCACGGGGATGGGTTCGTGAACCGGATCAATGCCGACGTAATTGCGGGTGAGTTCGCGGACGAAGGGCAGTCTTTCGTCGATGATTTTTTCACCCAGGTGTCGAAGGTCGAGGTGTACGTAGCTGCCATCGGGACCTTCAAAGACGTTGCCCTTGTGCTGTTCGTGAATAAAGGAGCGAGATAAGATGTCGCGCGGACCGAGTTCCATTTTGCCGGGCACGTATTCGCTGAGGTAGCGTTCGCCCTGGCTGTTGACGAGGTGGCCGCCTTCGCCCCGCGAGGCTTCGGTCATTAAGATACCCGTGCCGGGCAAGCCCGTGGGATGATATTGTACAAATTCGAGGTCTTTTAGGGGACAGCCAATGCGGTAGGCCAGAGCCATTCCGTCGCCGTTTTTGATGGCGGCATTGGTGGTAAATGGAAAAATTTTGCCCGCGCCACCCGTGCATATAATGACGGATTTTGCGCCAATGGCGTGAATATTGCCGGATCGGATGTTGAGCGCAGTGACGCCGCATACCCTGCCATCTTCGACGAGTAACGAGGTGACAAACCATTCGTCGTATCGGGTAATGGCGTCGTATTTGAGAGATGTTTGAAAGAGGGCGTGCAGCATGTGGAAGCCGGTTTTGTCGGCGGCATAGAGCGTGCGTTTGACACTCATGCCACCAAATGCGCGAACGCTTACGCGACCGTCTTCGTCGCGGCTCCAGGGGCACCCCCAATGTTCTAGTTGGATGACTTCATCAACGGCTTCTTTGACAAAGGCTTCTACCACATCCTGATCGCCGAGGTAGTCGCTGCCTTTAATGGTGTCATAAGCATGCAGGTCCAGGTTGTCGTCTTCGCGCAGGACCGCTGCCGTACCACCTTCGGCAGAGACGGTGTGACTTCGCATGGGATAAACTTTGGAGACTACGCCAATATCTGCGCCTTGATATGTTTCAGATGCGGCGATTGCAGCACGCAGGCCCGCACCCCCTCCACCTACTAAGAGCACATCGTGCTTGGGGATGTTCATGAATACCTCATTTAAATGAAATTG